>NZ_JBHWBS010000083.1:18645-22714 GCF_042735655.1 Streptomyces sp. NPDC059567
GGGCGGGGGGGTGGGGCCCCGGGCGGGGGGGCGCCCCGCTCACACCTACCCCGGGTTTTGGCCCCCGGGGGCGGGGGGGCCGCCGGGGGCCCCCGCGCCCGTATCGTTGTTCTGTCCCGTGTACACGCAAGGAAAGGCCCCCGCCACGATGGTGCAGATCAAGACCCCCGAGCAGATCGCGAAGATGCGCGAGGCGGGGCTGGTCGTCGCCGCCATCCACGCGGCGACCCGCGAGGCGGCCGTGCCGGGCGCCACGACGAAGGACCTGGACGAGGTCGCCCGCAAGGTGATCGCGGACCACGGGGCGAAGTCGAACTTCCTCGGGTACGGCGGCTTCCCCGCGACGATCTGCACCTCGGTGAACGAGGTCGTCGTCCACGGCATCCCGGACGAGAAGACCGTCCTCAAGGACGGCGACATCATCTCCATCGACGCCGGTGCGATCGTGGACGGCTGGCACGGCGACGCCGCGTACACGGCGTTCGTGGGCTCGGGTCACGCTCCGGAGCTGATCGAGCTCTCGCGGGTGACCGAGGAGTCGATGTGGGCCGGCATCGCCGCGATGAAGGCCGGCAACCGGCTGGTGGACGTCTCCCGGGCGATCGAGACGTACATCCGCCGCCAGCCGAAGCCGGGCGGCGGCAAGTACGGCATCGTCGAGGACTACGGCGGCCACGGCATCGGCACCGAGATGCACATGGACCCGCACCTGCTGAACTACGTCTCCCGCAAGCGCGGCAAGGGCCCGAAGCTGGTCCCCGGCTTCTGCCTGGCGATCGAGCCGATGGTCGCGCTCGGCACGCCGCGCACGGAGGTCCTGTCGGACGACTGGACGGTCGTCTCCACGGACGGCACCTGGTCCTCCCACTGGGAGCACTCGGTGGCCCTGACGGAGCAAGGCCCCCTCGTCCTGACGGCCCCCGATGGCGGCAAGGCCAAGCTGGCCGAGCTGGGCGTCGTGGCGGCGCCGGATCCCTTGGCGTAGCCGGAGGGGCCTACGCGTGACGCCCGGCCCCCGGCCGGTGGACGGAGTCCGCCGCAGCGGACCGAAGCTTGTGAGGCGCCCCCGGGCGGCGAGCCCGCGAGGGCTGCGTCGGGAATCGGGTTGGCGGCAAGGCCAAGCTGGCCGAGCTGGGCGTCGTGGCGGCGCCGGATCCCTTGGCGTAGCCGGGACAGGCTGCGGCGTGGCTCCTTGCGTAACGATCTTCCGTGGTGGGCAAACTTCCCGGATTCGTCTTTTCCAGGTGCCTGACGTAGACTGATGCGTCGGCTCTCGTGTACCCGTGTGTCCGCATTCGGGATCGAGAGTCGATCAAGGTAGCCGATTCGAAAGGCGAAGCGTGGCCAAGAAGCAAGGTGCCATCGAAATCGAGGGCACCGTGATCGAGTCCCTCCCGAACGCCATGTTCAAGGTGGAGCTCCAGAACGGTCACAAGGTCCTCGCGCACATCTCCGGCAAGATGCGGATGCACTACATCCGAATCCTTCCGGACGACCGGGTCGTCGTGGAGCTCTCTCCGTACGACCTGACGCGTGGCCGGATCGTCTACCGCTACAAGTAGATCTTGCCCGCACCCCGCCTCCGCGCGCGGGTGGTGGCACTGACCCGGAGAACCTCACACCCATGAAGGTCAAGCCGAGCGTCAAGAAGATCTGCGACAA
This sequence comes from Streptomyces sp. NPDC059567, assembly GCF_042735655.1. Taxonomy (NCBI): domain Bacteria; kingdom Bacillati; phylum Actinomycetota; class Actinomycetes; order Kitasatosporales; family Streptomycetaceae; genus Streptomyces; species Streptomyces sp. NPDC059567. The sequence goes on from NZ_JBHWBS010000083.1 coordinate 20,308, forward strand.
GTGCAAGGTGATCCGCCGTCACGGTCGGGTCATGGTCATCTGCGACAACCTGCGCCACAAGCAGCGCCAGGGCTGACGCACGCCGACCGACCTGCATTTCGCAGTTCTTCGCGCGACGCAAGCAGTACGTACATACGCAGAGCCCGCCCAGCCCGCAAGGGTCGGCGGCACCTCCGGCGGGGGCCGGGGACCTGATTCGTACCTCATACGGCGAATGAGGAGCGGCTTTGCGGAAGACCCCCGAACACACAGGAGCCATTGAATGGCACGCGTTTCCGGTGTTGACATCCCGCGCGAAAAGCGTGTGGAGATCGCACTCACCTACGTCTTCGGTATCGGGCGCACCCGGTCCAAGGAGATCCTCGCCTCCACCGGCGTGAACCCGAACACCCGCGTTCGTGACCTGGCCGAAGAGGACCTGGTCAAGATCCGCGAGTACGTGGACGCCAACCTCCAGACCGAGGGTGACCTCCGCCGCGAGATCCAGGGCGACATCCGCCGCAAGATCGAGATCCAGTGCTACCAGGGCATCCGTCACCGTCGTGGCCTGCCCGTGCACGGTCAGCGGACCAGCACGAACGCCCGTACCCGCAAGGGCCCGCGTCGCGCCATCGCCGGCAAGAAGAAGCCGGGCAAGAAGTAGTCCTCAGCGGACGCTTGACCACACGGTCTTCGCTGTAGGACCGACCACCTCCCGTAGGAGATATAGATGCCCCCCAAGGGTCGTCAGGGCGCTGCCAAGAAGGTGCGCCGCAAGGAAAAGAAGAACGTCGCTCACGGCCACGCGCACATCAAGAGCACGTTCAACAACACGATCGTCTCGATCACGGACCCCTCGGGCAACGTGATCTCCTGGGCCTCCGCCGGCCACGTCGGCTTCAAGGGCTCGCGCAAGTCCACCCCGTTCGCCGCGCAGATGGCCGCCGAGTCGGCCGCTCGCCGCGCGCAGGAGCACGGCATGCGCAAGGTCGACGTCTTCGTCAAGGGTCCGGGCTCCGGCCGCGAGACCGCGATCCGCTCCCTCCAGGCCACGGGCCTCGAGGTCGGTTCGATCCAGGACGTCACCCCCACGCCGCACAACGGCTGCCGTCCGCCGAAGCGTCGTCGCGTCTGACGCACGACCGGCAACGGTCGAAGTGAGGGTTGGGCGGTACGGCTCTTCGGAGGCGTGCCGCCCGTACCCTTGGTAGTACCTCTGTCGGACGTCAAATAGTGGGCGTCCACAACCGAAGGATTCACACCATGCTGATCGCTCAGCGTCCCTCGCTGACCGAAGAGGTCGTCGACGAGTTCCGCTCGCGGTTCGTCATCGAGCCCCTGGAGCCGGGCTTCGGCTACACGCTCGGCAACAGCCTCCGCCGTACGCTCCTCTCCTCGATTCCGGGTGCGGCGGTCACGTCCATCCGCATCGACGGTGTCCTGCACGAGTTCACCACCGTGCCGGGCGTCAAGGAGGACGTCACCGACCTCATCCTGAACATCAAGCAGCTGGTCGTCTCCTCGGAGCACGACGAGCCGGTCGTGATGTACCTGCGCAAGCAGGGTCCCGGCCTGGTCACCGCTGCCGACATCGCCCCGCCGGCCGGCGTCGAGGTGCACAACCCCGACCTGGTGCTCGCCACGCTCAACGGCAAGGGCAAGCTGGAGATGGAGCTGACCGTCGAGCGCGGTCGCGGCTACGTCTCCGCCGTGCAGAACAAGCAGCTGGGCCAGGAGATCGGCCGTATCCCGGTCGACTCCATCTACAGCCCGGTCCTCAAGGTCACCTACAAGGTCGAGGCGACCCGAGTCGAGCAGCGCACCGACTTCGACAAGCTCATCGTCGACGTCGAGACCAAGCAGGCCATGCGCCCGCGTGACGCCATGGCGTCCGCCGGCAAGACCCTGGTCGAGCTGTTCGGTCTGGCCCGCGAGCTCAACATCGACGCCGAGGGCATCGACATGGGCCCGTCCCCGACGGACGCCGCCCTCGCCGCCGACCTGGCGCTGCCGATCGAGGAGCTCGAGCTCACCGTTCGTTCGTACAACTGCCTCAAGCGTGAGGGCATCCACTCCGTGGGTGAGCTCGTGGCGCGCTCCGAGGCCGACCTGCTCGACATCCGCAACTTCGGTGCGAAGTCGATCGACGAGGTCAAGGCGAAGCTGGCCGGCATGGGCCTGGCCCTCAAGGACAGCCCGCCCGGATTCGACCCGACCGCCGCCGCCGACGCCTTCGGCGCCGACGACGACGCGGACGCGGGCTTCGTGGAGACCGAGCAGTACTGACCGCCTCGCGCGGACTGATACCTGCTGCGGACCGGCTCTGGCCGGTCGCGCAGTTCCCCGGGGGGGGCGGCGGGGGGGGGGGGGGGGGCGCGGGGGCGCCCCCCCGCCCCCCCCGCGAGCCGAAACTATAAAAAACAAACCC
>NZ_JBHWBS010000083.1:22724-35301 GCF_042735655.1 Streptomyces sp. NPDC059567
CACCTTGAATATCTCCCCGCCGCGCGGTGATTTAACCCGGGTGGGCCCGGGCTGGGGCGGGCCGCTCTTTACCCCCCCCCCTTGCGGGGGCGCGGGGTCTCCGACGGGCGACCGCCCGCTCGGACACTGACATCGGTACCTCATACGGCCGGTGCAGATCACAAGGAGAAACACCATGCCGCGTCCCGCCAAGGGTGCCCGCCTCGGTGGCAGCGCCGCTCACGAGCGTCTGCTGCTCGCCAACCTGGCGAAGTCCCTCTTCGAGCACGGCCGCATCACCACGACCGAGGCCAAGGCCCGCCGCCTGCGTCCGGTCGCCGAGCGCCTGATCACCAAGGCGAAGAAGGGCGACATCCACAACCGTCGCCTGGTGCTGCAGACGATCACGGACAAGGGCGTCGTCCACACGCTCTTCACCGAGATCGCCCCGCGCTACTCCGAGCGCCCGGGTGGCTACACCCGTATCACCAAGATCGGCAACCGTCGTGGCGACAACGCCCCGATGGCCGTGATCGAGCTGGTCGAGGGCGAGATCGCCAAGAAGGCGACCGTCGCCGAGGCCGAGGCCGCCGCCAAGCGCGCCGTCAAGGAGGCTGACGAGGCCAAGGTCGAGGAGACCAAGGTCGAGGACGCCGCCGAGGAGTCGAAGGACGCGTAAGCGTTCCGACGAATCTCGTGTGCGGGCCCGTACCCCCAGGGGTACGGGCCCGCTCCCGTGATGTTGAGAGGATGAATCGCGTGAGCGACGACGTGCAGCCCGGCTTCGTACGGATCCGGCTCGACCTTTCCTACGACGGGAAGGAGTTCTCCGGCTGGGCCAAGCAGGCCCACGGACAGCGGACCGTCCAGGGCGACATCGAGGAAGCCCTGAAGACCGTGACGCGGTCCAAGGAGACGTACGAGCTGACCGTCGCCGGACGCACCGACGCCGGTGTGCACGCCCGCGGCCAGGTCGCCCACGTCGATCTGCCCGTCGAGCTGTGGGCCGAGCACCAGGACAAGCTGCTCAGGCGGCTCGCGGGGCGGCTCTCGCACGATGTGCGGGTCTGGCGGCTGTCGGAGGCTCCCAGCGGCTTCAACGCGCGGTTCTCGGCCATCTGGCGTCGCTACGCCTATCGCGTCACCGACAACCCCGGCGGCGTCGACCCGCTCCTGCGCGGCCACGTCCTGTGGCACGACTGGGCTCTCGACATGGACGCCATGAACGCCGCCGCCGAGCGGCTCGTCGGCGAGCACGACTTCGCCGCGTACTGCAAGAAGCGCGAGGGTGCCACCACCATCCGCACGCTCCAGGAGCTGCGCTGGGAGCGGCGGCCCGGCGGCATCCTCGAAGCGACCGTCAAGGCGGACGCCTTCTGCCACAACATGGTCCGCTCGCTCGTCGGCGCCCTGCTCTTCGTCGGCGACGGACACCGCCCGGTCGACTGGCCGGCGGAGGTGCTCGCCGCGGGCGTCCGGGATTCGGCCGTGCATGTCGTACGGCCGCACGGGCTCACCCTCGAAGAGGTCGGCTACCCGGCCGACGAGCTCCTGGCCGCCCGGAACCGGGAGGCCAGGAACAAGCGGTCACTCCCCGGGAGCGCCGGCTGCTGCTGACGCCTGGGAGCGGCCCCGGGCGTAGATCTGGTTGAAGGAGAAGGTGCCCAGGTCGTCACTGGCCTGGAAGACGGCCTTGTCGCCCGTGGTGACCTTCTTGCCGTTGATGAAGCCGGCCTGGGTGAAGTACGCGTACCGGCCGATCGAGTTCGCCCGGCGCAGACAGACCGTGGCGCGGCAGAACTCCTTCACGCCCGAGCCGGCCAGCGGGGCGATGCCGCCGCTGGCCTGGTTCTTCGCCTTCAGCGCCTCGGCCTCGGTGGAGAACACGGCCACGCCGACGGTGATCGCGACCCCGTCCTTCACATAGGTGGCGCGAATCACGCGGTCGCAGCCGTTCTTCTTCAGGACCGAGCCGAGAGCGCCCTGGGCGACGCTCGCGCAGTTCGTCGTCGACGAGGTCGCGCCCTTGGTGTAGGCGCGGCCGCTCATCGTCAGCTTCTTGCCCGGGAAGAGGCCCTCGGCGCTCAGCGGGGCCTTGTCCTTCTTCTCGTTCGAGATGAAGTCCTTGGGGTTGGGCGGAGGCGGCGGAGCCACCGAGGAGAACGTCGGCGCGGGCGTCGGAGTGTCGCTCGCCGTGGCCGAGCCGGTGGGGGTCACCGTGCCGTTCTTGCCCGTCGTGGTGGTGTCGTTGCTGCTCACGACCGCTGTGGCGACGATCGCGCCGACCGCGAGGGTGGCGAGCGCGCCACCGCCGATCATCAGCCAGCGCTTACGCCGCCGGGCGCCCGCGGAGGCGTCGGCGAGGGCGCCCCAGTCCGGTGTGTGCGACGCCTGCGCCCCAGGAAACGGATCCTGTGCCCCCGGAAACGGGTCGGGCTGCTGTCCGAACGGCTGCTGCTGTCCCTGCTGCTGCGGCTCCTGTGGCCACTGCGGTCCCCCAAAGCTCATGCCGCGCATCCTAAACCGGTTGGGAGACAGCGGTGCCGGCGGCGACAATGCCCCTCATGGGACATGTCGAGGCCGCGCATCTGGAGTACTACCTTCCCGACGGGAGGGTCCTGCTCGCGGACGCCTCCTTCCGGGTGGGGGAGGGCGCGGTGGTCGCCCTGGTCGGGGCCAACGGCGCCGGGAAGACCACACTGCTCCGGATGATCTCCGGGGAGCTCCAGCCGCACGGCGGTTCGGTCACCGTGAGCGGCGGTCTCGGCGTGATGCCGCAGTTCGTCGGCTCGGTGCGGGACGAGCGTACGGTCCGTGACCTGCTGGTCTCGGTCGCCCAGCCGCGGATCCGTGAGGCGGCGAAGGCGGTCGACGCGGCCGAGCACCTGATCATGACGGTCGACGACGAGGCCGCGCAGATGGCGTACGCGCAGGCGCTCAGCGACTGGGCCGAGGTCCAGGGGTACGAGGCCGAGACCGTCTGGGACATGTGCACGATGGCCGCCCTGGGCATGCCGTACGAGAAGGCGCAGTTCCGGGAGGTCCGCACGCTCAGCGGAGGCGAGCAGAAGCGGCTGGTCCTGGAGTCGCTGCTGCGGGGCACCGACGAGGTGCTGCTGCTGGACGAGCCGGACAACTATCTGGACGTCCCCGGCAAGCGGTGGCTGGAGGAGCGGCTGCGGGAGACCCGTAAGACCGTGCTCTTCATCTCCCACGACCGGGAGCTGCTGGCCCGGGCCGCCCAGAAGATCATCGCGGTCGAGCCCGGCCCCGCCGGGTCGGACGTCTGGGTGCACGGCGGCGGCTTCGAGACCTTCCACGACGCGCGTCGGGACCGTTTCGCGCGCTTCGAGGAGCTGAAGCGGCGCTGGGAGGAGAAGCACGCCCAGCTGAAGAAGCTGGTGATCAACCTGCGGCAGGCGGCGTCGGTCAGCCACGACATGGCCTCGCGGTACGCGGCGGCGCAGACCCGGCTGAGGAAGTTCGAGGAGGCCGGCCCGCCGCCGGAGCCGCCGCGCGAGCAGGACATCCGAATGCGGCTGCGCGGCGGCCGGACCGGTGTCCGTGCCGTGACCTGCGAGAACCTTGAGCTGACCGGGCTGATGAAGCCGTTCTCGCTGGAGATCTTCTACGGGGAGCGGGTCGCCGTCCTCGGCTCGAACGGGTCGGGCAAGTCACACTTCCTGCGGCTCCTCGCCGGGGATCCGTCCGTGGCCCACACGGGCCTGTGGAAGACGGGCGCGCGAGTGGTCCCCGGCCACTTCGCCCAGACCCATGCCCACCCGGAGCTGCAGGGCCGCTCCCTCGTGGACATCCTCTGGTCGGAGCACGCGAAGGACCGCGGCGGGGCGATGTCGGTGCTGCGGCGGTACGAGCTGGAGGCGCAGGGCGACCAGCCCTTCGAGAAGCTCTCCGGCGGCCAGCAGGCCCGCTTCCAGATCCTGCTCCTGGAGCTCTCGGGCACGACCGCGCTGCTGCTCGACGAGCCGACGGACAACCTGGACCTGGAGTCGGCGGAGGCGCTCCAGGACGGTCTGGAGTCGTACGACGGCACGGTGCTCGCCGTCACGCACGACCGCTGGTTCGCGAAGACCTTCGACCGGTATCTGGTCTTCGGATCGGACGGTGTCGTCCGCGAGACTCCCGAGCCGGTCTGGGACGAGCGACGGGTCGAGCGGGCGCGGTAGGGTCGGCGCGTTTTGACCCGTCTGGGGCGGCGCGGGTAGTGTTGCGGTTTGTTATGCGTATTGGCTTCGTCGTTCTCACGCGAAGGGCCCTTACGCAGGTTCCCTGGAGCAGTTACCAGTGGCTCGCATACGGGCGGTGTCCCGGCAGTGCAGGCCCCAGCTGCATGATCGCTTCAGGTGTGTCTGGACTCCATCCACTGAAGAAGCGAAGGCTACGAAGTGCGTACGTACAGCCCCAAGCCCGGCGATGTCACTCGCCAGTGGCACATCATCGACGCGCAGGACGTTGTCCTGGGTCGTCTGGCGACGACGGCTGCGAACCTCCTGCGAGGCAAGCACAAGCCCGTCTACGCCCCCCACATGGACATGGGCGACTTCGTCATCATCATCAACGCTGACAAGGTCCACCTGTCCGGCAACAAGAAGACCCAGAAGCTGGCGTACCGCCACTCCGGCTTCCCGGGTGGTCTGCGCTCCGTCCGTTACGACGAGCTGCTGGACAAGAACCCCGAGAAGGCCGTCGAGAAGGCCATCAAGGGCATGATCCCCAAGAACACCCTGGGCCGTCAGATGCTCTCGAAGCTGAAGGTCTACGCGGGCGAGAACCACCCGCACGCTGCCCAGCAGCCGGTCCCGTTCGAGATCACCCAGGTCGCGCAGTAGTTCCGGCCACACCCCCTAAGAACGAAAGAAATCTGAGGAGAATCGTGGCCGAGACCACTGTTGAGAACCCCATCGAGGGCGAGGAGACCTACGCCGAGGTCACCACCTTCGAGTCCGAGGTCCCCGTCGAGGGTGAGTACACCTCGGAGTCCCTGGCGTCCCGCTTCGGTGACCCGCAGCCGGCCGCCGGCCTGGGTCGTCGCAAGAACGCCATCGCCCGCGTCCGGATCGTTCCGGGCACCGGCAAGTGGAAGATCAACGGTCGCACCCTTGAGGACTACTTCCCCAACAAGGTGCACCAGCAGGAAGTCAACGAGCCCTTCAAGGTGCTCGAGCTCGACAACCGCTACGACGTCATCGCCCGCATCTCGGGTGGCGGCGTCTCCGGCCAGGCCGGCGCCCTGCGCCTCGGCGTGGCCCGTGCGCTGAACGAGGCGGATGTCGAGAACAACCGCCCGGCGCTGAAGAAGGCCGGCTTCCTCTCCCGCGACGACCGTGCGGTCGAGCGCAAGAAGGCCGGTCTCAAGAAGGCCCGTAAGGCCCCGCAGTACAGCAAGCGTTAATCGCCTGCTCGGTCTGCTTTGCACGTACGCCCCGGCGGCACTGCCCGTGCTGCCGGGGCGTACGTCTTTTCCTCCCCCTGGGCCTTTCTGGGCAGCTCTGACGTGAAAACGGGCATCTAGCGCTCAGGGGATCGCAAATTCGGAGCAGTTTCGGAGGACAGCTGTGGGACGACTCTTCGGCACGGACGGTGTGCGCGGTGTTGCCAACGCGGATCTGACGGCGGAGCTCGCGCTCGGTCTGTCGGTCGCCGCGGCGCATGTGCTCGCCGAGGCGGGGACCTTTGAGGGCCATCGGCCGACCGCGGTGGTCGGGCGTGACCCGCGTGCGTCGGGAGAGTTCCTGGAGGCCGCCGTCGTGGCGGGCCTCGCGAGCGCGGGCGTGGACGTCCTGCGCGTCGGCGTCCTGCCCACCCCCGCCGTGGCCTATCTCACCGGAGCGCTCGGCGCCGACCTCGGCGTGATGCTCTCGGCCAGCCACAACGCGATGCCCGACAACGGCATCAAGTTCTTCGCCCGCGGTGGCCACAAGCTCGCCGACGAGCTGGAGGACCGGATCGAGTCCGTCTACGAGGAGCACCGCACCGGCGCCCCGTGGGAGCGGCCGACCGGCGCCGGCGTCGGCCGGGTCCGTGACTACGACGAGGGCTTCGACAAGTACGTCTCCCACCTCCTCGCCGTCCTGCCGAACCGGCTCGACGGGCTGAAGGTCGTCCTCGACGAGGCGCACGGCGCCGCCTCGCACGTGTCGCCCGAGGCGTTCACCCGGGCCGGTGCCCAGGTCGTCACCATCGGTGCGGACCCGGACGGCCTCAACATCAACGACGGCTGCGGCTCCACCCACCTCGGCCTGCTCAAGGCCGCCGTGGTCGAGCACGGCGCGGACTTCGGCATCGCCCACGACGGTGACGCGGACCGCTGCCTCGCCGTCGACGCGGCCGGCAACGAGATCGACGGCGACCAGATCCTCGCCGTGCTCGCCCTCGCCATGCGCGAGGCCGGGACGCTGCGCGGCGACACCGTTGTCGCGACCGTGATGTCCAACCTCGGCTTCAAGCTGGCCATGGAGCGCGAAGGCCTCCAGCTGGTGCAGACGGCGGTCGGCGACCGTTACGTCCTGGAGTCCATGAAGGAGCACGACTACGCGCTGGGCGGCGAGCAGTCCGGGCACGTGATCGTGCTCGACCACGCCACCACCGGCGACGGCACGCTGACCGGCCTGATGCTGGCGGCGCGGGTCGCGGCCACCGGCAGGTCGCTCGCGGAGCTGGCCTCCGTCATGGAGCGGCTGCCGCAGGTCCTCGTCAACGTGCCGGACGTGGACAAGTCCCGGGTGAAGACCTCCGGCGAGCTGGCATCCGCGGTCACCGACGCGGAGCGCGAACTGGGCTCCACCGGCCGTGTGTTGCTCCGCCCCTCGGGCACCGAGCCGCTGGTGCGGGTGATGGTCGAGGCCGCCGACATCGAGCAGGCGCGGGCCGTGGCCGGGCGTCTGGCGGACGTGGTGAAGTCCGCGCTCGGCTAGGACCCCGGGCTCGGACCTCAGGCTTCAGGCTTCAGTGCTTCCGTGGCGCACCCGGTGGGCGGGTCATCCGTCCCCGCTGGGTGCGCCACAGCAGTTTCCAGCCGATGAGCGTGAGCACCCCGGCGACGATGATGCCGCCCAGGTTCAGCAGCAACTGCTCGGCGGAGCCCCACATCTGGTTCAGATCGCCGTAGCTGAGGGCCACGGCGGCGTTCGCCGCGGCCGGGACGGTCGTCACCGAGATCGCCACGCCGACCAGCACGCCCGCCTTCGACGAGGTCAGCGAGACCACCCCGGCCACGCCCGCGAGCAGCGCGACGACGAAGGAGAACGGGTCGGGCTGGAAGATGAAGCCGGTGTTCGGGCGCGGTGCGTCGAGCATGCCCACGTTGAACTGGCCCAGGGCGTCCATCACCAGGCTGAACACGGTCGTCGCCACGATCGCCGAGGCGAAGCCGACGAGGAGCGCGACCAGTGAGCGCCAGGCCGCCCGCGGCGCGCGCCGCACCAGGGCCGTGCTGATCCCGGCGAGCGGGCCGAACTCGGGGCCGACCGCCATGGCTCCCACGATCAGGATCGCGTTGTCCAGGACCACACCACAGGCCGCGATCATCGTCGCCACGATCATCAGGGCCGCGTAGGTGATCGTGAGGGTGGACTCCTCCTGGGCGGTCTCCGTGAGCTGCTCCCAGATCACCGCGTCCGCCGCCTCGCCCGGCGCCTCCCGCTCCGCAAGCTCGGCGCGCTCCGAGAGCGACAGGTCGATGTGCGTCACGGCGATGGAACCGACCTTGTCGATGTCCAAGTTCCTCAGCCCGTGCAGGAGTTCGTCACCCGCCTCGCGGGCGACGTCGCACATCACGATGTCACCGGCGGGTTCGCGGGCGGCACCCTCGAGCACCACGAGATGGGTGGTGCCCACGGTCGTGTCGATCAGATGGAGAACCGCTTCCGTCCGGGCGGACGGAGTGATGATCCGCAGATGCAGCATGGCCGCACCCTATGGGCTTCAGAGCTTACGGAGACTCAGGCGCTGCACCTTGTGGTCCGGGCCCTTGCGTACGACGAGGGTCGCGCGGCCGCGTGTCGGCGCCACGTTCTCCAGCAGGTTCACCTTGTTGATGGTCCGCCACATCGTGCGGGCGTACTCCAGGGCCTCCTCCTCGGAGACCTGGGTGTAGCGCTGGAAGTACGAGTCCGGGTTCTGGAACGCCGTGTCGCGCAGCTTGCGGAACCGGTTGAGGTACCAGCGCTCGATGTCCTCGGGCCGCGCGTCGACGTACACCGAGAAGTCGAAGTAGTCGGCGAGACCGACGCGCGTACGGCCGTCCTTGCCGGGCAGCGCCGGCTGGAGGACGTTGAGCCCCTCGACGATCAGGATGTCGGGACGGCGGACCACGAGCCGCTCGCCCGGCACGATGTCGTAGATCAGGTGGGAGTAGACCGGGGCGGTGACCTCGTCCTTGCCGGCCTTGATGTCGGCGACGAACCGGGTCAGCGCCCGGCGGTCGTACGACTCGGGGAAGCCCTTGCGGGACATCAGCCCGCGCGCCTTCAGCTCCTCCATCGGATACAGGAAGCCGTCGGTGGTGACGAGCTCCACGCGCGGGTGCTCCGGCCAGCGCGCGAGCAGCGCCTGGAGGAGACGGGCCACGGTGGACTTGCCCACGGCGACGGAGCCGGCGACCCCTATGACGAAGGGCGTCCCGCGCTGCTCGGCCCGCTCCCCGAGGAACGTGTTGAGCGCCCCGCGCAGCCCGCTGGTGGCCTGGACGTACAGATTGAGCAGGCGTGACAGCGGCAGATAGATGTCCCGCACCTCGTCGAGGTCGATGACGTCCCCGAGGCCCCGCAGCCGCTCGACCTCGTCGGCGGAGAGCGGCAGCGGCGTCTTGTCACGCAGCGCGCTCCACTCGCCCCGGGTGAGGTCGACGTACGGCGTGGCCTCGGCCCGGCGCTGGCCGTTGCCGTTCCCCTTGGGATGGGGGCTTCGTGGCGGCGAAGTGATCACCCCGCCATTGTCGTGGGTCGGGGGCGGTTGTGGGTGGTGGGGTCGGTCACGTGGGGGAGGGGGCAGGGGAAGGCGCCGCACGGGGCCCGTGAGGTGCCTTGGGGGTACGTCACGGGCCTCCGATGGCCGCGCGGGCGGTACGGTTCGGCCGGATACCGGGCCGTACGGGCTGTCGGCCGAGGCCAGCAGCGGTCCCATCCCAGAGCGCGGAAGGCGGTCCACCCCGGGGCCGGCTCGCACCAGAGGAGTGCTGCCGCCGCGGCCAAAGAGGCCGTCGCCGCGGGCGTAGCCGCCCCGGGAGTCCGCGTCGTGCTGGACCAGGGGGAGAGGCCGCGGCCCGTCGGGGCGTCGGATGGCGGTGTCAGGGTGCTGCGGTGCATCTCCCGGCACCGGGCGGCCCATCGCCCATGTCTCGGGCGCGGTGCCCAAGCTGGGCACCGGCTACCTGCGGGAGTTCATGGGCGGTGTGAAGTTGCGATCTTGTACCGGTTGGTAATTCGGTGTGGATCGTGGGGTGGGACTGCATAGGGTTCGCACAGAATCGCCTGTCTCGATCAGAGAGTTGAACATGAGAGCCACCGTCCTCCGCCGTACCGCCGTTGCCGTCACCGCCGTTTCGCTCGCGTTGGGTGTCGCCGCCTGTGGTGGGGCCAAGGATGAGAAGGGCGGCAAGGGCACCGACGCCGCCAAGCCGTCCGCCACCTCCGCCGCGCCCGCGGCCAAGGCGCTGTCCGCGGCCGAGCTGGAGAAGCTCGTCGTCGAGCAGGCCGACCTCAAGGCGCACAAGGTTCAGAAGGCCGAGGCGGGGGATGTCGTCAAGTCGAGTGACGTCGCCACCGACAAGGCCGCCTGCAAGCCGATCGCCGACGCCATGTCCTTCATCGCGCCCGGCAGCCCCGCCGCGACCGTGCAGCGCAAGGCCGTCGCGATTCCGGAGAAGAACGCGACGCAGGATCCCACGGATGCCGCGATCGGGGCGCTCGGTGCCCCGGTCACCGCCGTGACCCTCGGGTCGTACGACGGCGCCGGTGCGCAGGACGCCCTCGCCCTGCTGAAGACGGCCGGCACCGAGTGCGCGGGCGGCTTCACGGTCAAGAGCGGCGGGGAGGAGACCAAGGTCTCCAAGGTCGCCCTCGACACCGTCACCGCCGGTGAGGAGGCCGTCGCCTTCACCGTCACCTCCGACATGGAGGGCACGCCGTTCGTCAGCAAGCTCGCCGTCTTCCGCAAGGGCAACAACCTCGCGGCGCTCTCCACCATCAGCCTCGCCGGTGAGGTCAAGGAGCAGCCGAAGACCCTCATCGACGCGCAGGCCGCCAAGCTCGGCTGAGTCCGGCCGTCCGGGGGGCTTCGGTCGTAGGCTGCCGCCATGTGCGGAATCGTGGGATACGTCGGCGGGCAGTCGGCGCTTGATGTGGTGATCGCGGGCCTCAAGCGGCTCGAGTACCGGGGCTACGACTCGGCCGGCGTCGCGGTGCTCTCCGACGGGGGACTGGCCGCGGCGAAGAAGGCGGGCAAGCTCGTCAATCTGGAGAAGGAGCTGGTGGACCGGCCGCTGTCGAGCGGGTCCACCGGTATCGGACACACCCGCTGGGCCACCCACGGCGGGCCGACCGACGTCAACGCGCACCCGCATCTCGACAACGCGGGGCGCGTGGCCGTCGTCCACAACGGGATCATCGAGAACTTCGCCGCCCTCAGGGCCGAGCTGGAGGAGCGCGGCCACGACCTCGCGTCCGAGACGGACACCGAGGTCGTGGCCCATCTGCTCGCCGAGGAGTTCTCCTCCAGCGGTGACCTCGCCGAGGCGATGCGGCTGGTGTGCCGCCGGCTCGACGGCGCGTTCACGCTGGTCGCCGTCCATGCCGACCAGCCGGACGTCGTGGTCGGCGCCCGGCGGAACTCGCCGCTGGTGGTCGGCGTCGGCGAGGGGGAGTACTTCCTCGCCTCCGACGTCTCCGCCTTCATCGCCCACACCCGGGCCGCGATCGAGCTGGGCCAGGACCAGGTCGTCGAGCTCTCCCGCGAGGGCGTCGAGGTCACCGACTTCGGCGGCGCCCCGGCCGACGTGCGGGCGTACCACGTGGACTGGGACGCCTCGGCCGCCGAGAAGGGCGGCTACGACTACTTCATGCTCAAGGAGATCGCCGAGCAGCCCAAGGCGGTCGCCGACACCCTCCTCGGGCGGATCGACGCAGAGGGCCGCCTCAAGCTCGACGAGGTGCGCATCCCGGACGCGGTGCTGCGCGAGGCCGACAAGATCGTCATCATCGCCTGCGGCACGGCCTTCCACGCCGGAATGATCGCGAAGTACGCCATCGAGCACTGGACCAGGATCCCCTGCGAGGTGGAGCTGGCGAGTGAGTTCCGCTACCGCGATCCGATCCTCGGCCAGCGCACCCTCGTCATCGCGATCTCCCAGTCCGGCGAGACGATGGACACCCTGATGGCGCTGCGGCACGCGCGCGAGCAGGGCGCCAAAGTGCTCGCCGTCTGCAACACGAACGGGTCGACCATCCCCCGGGAGTCCGACGCCGTGCTCTACACGCACGCGGGTCCCGAAGTCGCCGTCGCGTCCACGAAGGCGTTCCTGACGCAACTCGTCGCCTGCTACCTGCTGGCGCTCTACCTGGGCCAGGTGCGCGGGACGAAGTGGGGCGACGAGATCCACGCGGTGATCAGGGACCTCGCGCGGATCGCCGACGAGGTCGAGCGGGTCCTGGAGACGATGGAGCCGGTGCGCGCGCTGGCCCGTTCGCTCGCGGACAAGGACACCGTGCTGTTCCTCGGCCGGCACGTCGGCTACCCGGTGGCCCTGGAGGGCGCGCTGAAGCTGAAGGAACTGGCGTACATGCATGCCGAGGGCTTCGCGGCGGGCGAGCTGAAGCACGGGCCGATCGCGCTCATCGAGGAGGACCTGCCGGTGGTGGTCGTCGTGCCCTCACCGCGCGGCCGGTCCGTCCTGCACGACAAGATCGTCTCCAACATCCAGGAGATCCGGGCGCGCGGGGCGCGGACGATCGTCATCGCGGAGGAGGGCGACGAGGCGGTCGTCCCGTACGCCGACCACCTCATCCGTATCCCGGCAACGCCTACGCTGCTCCAGCCGCTGGTCTCCACCGTGCCGCTGCAGGTCTTCGCCTGCGAGCTGGCGACGGCGCGCGGCAACGAGGTGGACCAGCCGCGCAACCTGGCGAAATCTGTGACCGTGGAGTGAGCGAATGATCATCGGGGTGGGGATCGACGTGGCGGAGATCGACCGCTTTGCCGCGTCGATCGAAAGGACGCCTGGGCTGCTCCAGCGCCTCTTCGTGGAGCGTGAGCAGCTTCTCCCGAGCGGCGAACGGCGCGGGGTCGCCTCCCTCGCCGTGCGCTTCGCCGCGAAGGAGGCGCTGGCCAAGGCGCTCGGCGCGCCGGCCGGCCTGCACTGGACCGATGCCGAGGTGTACGTCGAGGGCACCGGGCAGCCGCGGCTGCGGGTGAGCGGGACGGTGGCGGCGCGGGCGGCCGAACTGGGCGTGAAGCACTGGCATGTGTCGCTCAGCCACGACGCCGGCGTGGCGTCGGCGGTGGTGATCGCGGAGGGGTAGGGCCGGTTGCAGGGGCGAGCCCCCGGGGGGGGCGGCGGGTTGGGGGGGGCGGGGCGGGGGGC
>NZ_JBHWBS010000084.1:0-35115 GCF_042735655.1 Streptomyces sp. NPDC059567
GTACTGGGCGGCACGGAAGGGCTCCCAGCCGAGGAGGGAGTCGAAGTAGACGAAGAACGAGGCGGGTGAGGTGCGGGGCGGGGCCGACCCCAAACTCGGCTCGACCACCCCCCCCCCCCCCGCCGCGTATGCCATGGCATCAAGTGGGGGGTGGGGACACATGGCCTTCTGGGACGGCCTCTTTCCGGGCAGGGCCGCGCAGTTCGACTCGGGCAGCGCGTCCAGCAACTCCATCGACCTCACCAAACGGCGCCCGACGGTCTCCCTGACCAAACAGGGCGCCGCCACCGGAAATCTCCGGGTCAACCTCTCCTGGCGGATGCGCACCTCCGACATCGAGGGCCGCTCACGCCAGAGCGGCCAGCTGCTCCGCCACCCCTCGAAGCTCTTCAAGCCCGAGGTCGTCCAGGCGCACACCCAGAGCATGGTCAACGTCGACCTGGACCTCGGCTGCATGTACGAGCTCGCGGACGGCAGCAAGGGCGTCGTGCAGCCGCTCGGCAACTTCTTCGGATCGCTGAACGCGCCGCCGTACGTGAACCTGAGCGGCGACGACCGGTTCGGCGGCTCGTCCGGCGAGACGATCTTCGTCAACCTCGACCACCGGGACGCGATCAAGCGGCTGCTGTTCTTCGTCTACATCTACGACCAGACCCCGGCCTTCGACCGCACGCACGCCAAGGTCACGCTCTACCCCAGTAACGGGCCGCGGATCGAGATCGAACTGGACGAGCGCGCCCCGCAGGCCCGCTCCTGCGCGGTGTTCACCGTCGAGAAGGCCAAGGACGAGCTGATCGTCCGCCGCGAGGTGAAGTTCGTGTACGGCTTCCAGGCCGAACTGGACCGGCTGTACGGGTGGGGCCTGCAGTGGGGGCGCGGCTACAAGACCAAGGCCTGACCCGTGGCCTCACGGGCAGAGCCGAGGCCGGTCTTACGGGCGGACGAACTGCGGGCCCATCGGAGGCAGCCGGAAGTTCGGGTCCGGAGCGGGCGCGGCGGCCGCCGCGGGCTGCGGGTAGCCGTAGGCGGGCTGCGCGGGCGAGGCGGGCTGGGGATAGCCGTACGAGGGCTGCGCCGGGGAGGCGGGCTGTGGGTAGCCGTACGAGGGCTGCGCGGGCGTGGCCGGCTGCGGGTAGCCGTAGCCGGGCACGGGCGCCGGGGGAGTGGTGGGCTGCGGCGGTACGGGCACGGGGGGCTGGACGACCGTCGCGTCGAGCCCCGGGTCCGCGGCGGCCGGAGCCTCGCCCGCTCCCGAGCCGGACGTCCCGTCGTCCGTGCCCTCGTCCACCGAGATCCCGAAGTCGGTGGCGAGCCCGACGAGCCCGGTGGGATAGCCCTGCCCCACCGCGCGGAACTTCCAGCCGTCCCCGCGGCGGTACAGCTCGCCGCAGATGATCGCCGTCTCCTCGCCCGTCTCCGCCTTCACGTCGAACAGGGCCAGCGGCTCCCCGTCCGCCGCACCGGCGTCGTACAGCAGGATCCGCAGGTCGGAGACGGAGCGGAAGGTGTCGCCGTCCGAGGAGGCCGCGATCACCACCTGGTCGACGGACGGGTCGAGCCCGCCGAGATCGGCCTCGACCGTGTCGGTCAGCCCCTCCGCCACCCGCTTCTTCGGCAGCCGCCGCACCAGCCCCGAGGGGTGACGCGGCTGGTTGTAGAAGACGAAGTCCTCGTCGGAACGCACACGGCCGTCGGCGCCGAGGAGCAGCGCGGAGGCATCCACGTCGGGGACCCCCGGTCCGGGGGTCCAGCGGAGCACGGCCCGTACGGCCGCGGTGTCGAGAGGGACGTTGGAGCCCTTCAGCATCGCGTGCGTCATGACCGTCATCCTGCCTTCCCGGTCTGCCCGTGGACAACGCGGGGGCCATGGCGAACGGGGAGAGATACACCGGATGCGGATGAGTTACCTGGATTTCATGCTGGAAGGGAACTAAGGACACCCGCACCTACGTACTATTACCGGCCACATGTCGTCAGGGCCCACAGAGGCAGTCGGGGGAGTTACATGCGTCATTTCGGGCACATCCCGTCCGCTTCGCGGGCCGGGCTGTTCCACCAGGAGCCGGCCGAGTTCACCGCCGACTCGCCCGCGAGCACGCTCGCCGTGGCCCTGGGGGCCACCCTCTACAGCCCGGCCACCCGGCCGCGGCTCGCCGACGACGTGCGCAAACAGGCCGCTCGCGGGGTCGTCTCCATGGTGCTGTGCCTGGAGGACTCCATCGACGACGCCGATGTGGAGGCGGCCGAGGCCAATCTCGTCCGCCAGTTCGCCGACCTCGCGGCGGCGGACGCCCCCCAGGACGTGCCCCTGCTCTTCATCCGGGTCCGTGAGCCCCACCAGATCACCGATCTGGTCGCACGGCTCGGCGACAGCGTCCGCCTGCTGTCCGGCTTCGTGCTGCCGAAGTTCACCGAGACCCGCGGACGGGCCTTCCTCGAATCCCTCACCGTCGCCGAGAGGGACAGCGGACGGCGGCTTTTCGCCATGCCCGTCCTCGAATCGCCCGAGCTTCTGCACCTGGAGACCCGCGCCGCGACCCTCGCCGGTATCGCCGCGACCGTGGACAAGCACCGGGAGCGGGTCCTCGCCCTGCGCCTCGGCGTCACCGACTTCTGCTCCGCGTACGGGCTGCGCCGCTCGCCCGACATGACGGCCTACGACGTCCAGCTCGTCGCCCATGTCATCGCCGACGTCGTCAACGTCCTCGGCCGCTCCGACGGCACCGGCTTCACCATCACCGGGCCCGTCTGGGAGTACTTCCGGCTCGGCGAGCGCATGTTCAAGCCCCAGCTGCGCCGCAGCCCCTTCCTGGAGGGCCGCGCGGAGGACCTGCGCACCGCGCTCATCGAGCACGACCTCGACGGGCTGCTGCGCGAGATCGAACTCGACCGGGCCAACGGCCTGCTCGGCAAGACCTGCATCCACCCCACCCATGTGGTGCCGGTGCATGCGCTCTCCGTGGTCAGCCACGAGGAGTACAGCGACGCCCAGGACATCCTGCGGCCCGAACGCGGCGGGGGCGGCGTGATGCGTTCCGCGTACACGAACAAGATGAACGAGGTGAAGCCGCATCGCGCGTGGGCCGAACGGACCCTCCTGCGCGCCGAGGTCTTCGGCGTCGCCAAGGAGGACGTCGGCTTCGTCGATCTGCTCACCGCCGGACTGGCCGGCTGACGGAAGGTGATGGACGACGTGGTGTGGTCGGGAACGTGGGTCGCGGAGCGACTGGGCGTCGAACTGATCGGCGGCGAGGAGCTCCCGGGCCTGTTGGGCCTCGCACTGCGCCGCAACCCGAAGCGCGCGCATCTGCTGGTCTCCAACGTGCTCGGCAAGCACGTGCCGCAGCGCCCCTCGGTGGTCCACGGCGCCGGGTACGACCTGGGCGTACGCGTACGTGAGCTGCTCGGCGACGAGGAGGCGGCACGGGCCGTCGTCCTCGGGTACGCGGAGACGGCGACCGGCCTCGGCCACAGCGTCGCCGACGGCGTCGGCCTCGCCCCCTACCTGCACTCCACCCGGCGGCCGGTGGCGGGCGTCGCCCCGGCCGGCGGCTTCGAGGAGTCCCACTCGCACGCCACCTCGCACCTGCTGCTCCCGGAGGACCCGAAGCTGCTGGCCGGTGACGGCCCGCTGGTCCTCGTCGACGACGAGTTCTCCACCGGCAACACGGTCCTCAACACCATCCGGGACCTGCACGAACGCTACCCGCGCGACCGGTACGTGATCGTCGCCCTGGTCGACATGCGCACCCCCGCCGACCGGGACCGGCTCACGGCCTTCGCGGCCGAGATCGGCGCCCGTGTGGACCTGCTGACCCTCGCGGCGGGCACGGTGGGCCTGCCGGAGGGCGTCCTGGAGAAGGGCCAGGAGCTCGTGGCGCGGTACGAGGCGGCCGCGCCCGGCACGCCTGCCCTGCCGGCCGCGGATCACGCCCCGCAGGCCGGTACCGCCGTCCCCGCGCCGCGCGGTACGGCTTCGCCCGTACGGGTCGACCTGGACTGGCCCCAGGGCGTGCCGGACGGCGGCCGCCACGGCTTCACACCGGAGCACCGCTCCCGCCTGGAGGTGGCCCTCCCGGCGCTGACGGCGCGGCTCGCCGAGGCGCTCCCGCCCACGGGCCCCGCTCGCGTCCTCGTCCTCGGCTTCGAGGAGCTGATGTACGCGCCGCTCGCGCTCGGGGTCGCCCTGGAGGAGCGCGGTCTCGACGTCTCGTACTCCACCACCACCCGTTCGCCCGTCCTCGCCGTCGACGACCCCGGCTACGCGATACGCACCCGGCTCGTCTTCCCCGCCCACGACGAGCCCGCCGACGGGCCCGGCGAGCGGTACGCCTACAACGTCGCAGGCGCCGGCTTCGACGCCGTCGTCGCCGTCGTCGACTCCGTCGCCGACACCCCCGAGCTGCATGCCCCCGACGGCCTGCTGGCCCGGCTCGCGGAGCACATCCCGCACGTGGTCCTCGCCGTCGTCCCCTCGTACGTCCCCCCGTACGTCCCGTCGTACGGACGGGTGTCCGCGTCGATTCCCGTCTCCGCGTCGATTCCATCCCCCGCTTCGATTCCCGCTCCCGCCACCGAAGCTCCCGAAAGGAGCTCCATGCTGCCCGAGCCCCTCCGCGGCCCCGCCTTCTCCTCGTACGCCCCCGAGGAGGTCGGCTGGCTGCTCCAGGACCTCTCGGACGTCGAGTTGGAGGCCCCGACCGAGGAGCGCGAGGAGGCGATCCAGAGTGGAGGCGCCCACTACGCCGAGTCGCTGCCGGTCGAGTACCAGCCGAGCGACCGGTACCAGGAGCTCTTCCACGCCGCCTTGGAGACCTCCGCCGCCCGGATCGCCCGCGCCGTCGGCACCGTCACCGAGACCGTCCTCGCCGAGAAGGCCGGCACGCCCGTCCTCGTCTCCCTCGCCCGCGCCGGCACCCCCGTCGGCGTCCTCATGCGCCGCTGGGCCCAGGCCCGCCACGGCCTCGACCTGCCCCACTACGCCGTCTCCATCGTGCGCGGCCGCGGCATCGACGCCAACGCGCTGCGCTGGCTCGCCGCCCACCACGACCCGGCCGACGTCGTGTTCGTCGACGGCTGGACCGGCAAGGGCGCCATCACCCGCGAACTCGCCGAGGCGATAGAGGAGTTCGAGCGCGCCGAGGGGATCACCGGCTTCGACCCGGAGATCGCCGTCCTCGCCGACCCCGGCTCCTGCGTGCGCACCTACGGCACCCGCGAGGACTTCCTCATCCCGTCCGCCTGCCTCAACTCCACCGTATCCGGCCTGATATCGCGTACGGTCCTGCGCGCCGACCTCGTCGGCCCCGACGACTTCCACGGCGGCAAGTTCTACCGCGAGCTCGCCGGCGCCGATGTCTCCAACCACTTCCTCGACGCCGTCACCGCCCGTTTCGACGAGGTCGCCGAGGACGTCGACACCGCCGTCAAGGAGCTGCTCACCGCCGACCGCACCCCCACCTGGGAGGGCTGGGCGGCCGTCGAGCGGATCAGCGAGGAGTACGGCATCCACGACGTCAACCTGGTCAAGCCCGGCGTCGGCGAGACCACCCGGGTCCTGCTGCGCCGCGTCCCCTGGAAGATCCTCGCCCAGCGCGGTGCCGGCGCCGACCTCGCACACGTACGGCTGCTCGCCGAGCAGCGCGGGGTGCCCGTCGAAGAGGTCGACGGACTCCCGTACACCTGCGTGGGACTGATCCACCCCCAGTACACGAGAGGCGCCACAGGCGCCGACGGGAAGGCGGTGGTCTCCCAGTGACCGGCACCGTGATGGTCGCGAGCGACCTCGACCGTACGCTGATCTACTCCTCCGCCGCCCTCGCGCTCGGCATGCCCGACGCGCAGGCACCCCGGCTGCTCAGCATCGAGGTGCACGAGTCCAAGCCGCTGTCGTACATGACCGAGGACGCGGCCGTGCTCCTGGAGCACCTGGGCACCGAAGCCGTCTTCGTACCCACCACGACCCGCACCCGCAAGCAGTACCAGCGCATCCAACTCCCCGGACCCGCACCGAAGTACGCGATCTGCGCCAACGGCGGGCACATCCTCGTCGACGGCGCCACCGACCGCGACTGGCACGAGGCAGTGGTGCGCCGACTGGCCGACGAGTGCGCTCCGCTCGCCGAGATCCGCGCCTACTTCACCGCCACCACGGACCTGTCCTGGGTGCGCAAGCACCGGGTCGCCGAGGACCTCTTCGCGTACCTCGTCGTGGAGCGCGAGCGGCTGCCGGAAGAGTGGCTGAAGCGGTTCGGCGACTGGGCCGAGGACCGCGGCTGGACGGTCTCCCTCCAGGGCCGGAAGGTGTACGCCGTGCCCAAACCGCTCACCAAGAGCGCGGCGATGCGCGAGGTCGCGCGCCGCTGCGGCGCCACGCTCACCCTGGCCGCCGGGGACTCCCTCCTCGACGCCGACCTGCTGCTCGCCGCCGACCGCGCCTGGCGGCCCGGCCACGGCGAGCTCGCCGACACGGCCTGGACCGCCCCGCACCTCGACATCCTCGGCGAGCGCGGCGTGGCGGCGGGCGAGGAGATCCTCCGCCGGTTCCGGGCGACCGTGGCCGAGCACCACGCTTCGGTGCCGACACAGCTCAACGGATCCCCCGCCGTACTCCCCGACCCGGCCTGAACAGCCGCAGCCCCACGAAGCACACCACCGCACCCGCGGCCGTCACGAGCACCGCCTTCGAGTACACCGACACATAGCCGGTGACCTGCTCCCAGTTGTCGCCGAGCGCGTAACCGGCCAGCACGAAGGCGGTGTTCCAGATCGCGCTGCCCAGCGTCGTCAGGACGAGGAAGACGGGCAGCGGCATCCGTTCGATGCCCGCGGGCACGG
This sequence comes from Streptomyces sp. NPDC059567, assembly GCF_042735655.1. NCBI lineage: Bacteria > Bacillati > Actinomycetota > Actinomycetes > Kitasatosporales > Streptomycetaceae > Streptomyces > Streptomyces sp. NPDC059567. The sequence goes on from NZ_JBHWBS010000084.1 coordinate 6,838, forward strand.
AGATCAGACTGCGGAAGACCGGCACCATCCGCCCGAAGAACACGGCCTTGGTGCCGTGCCGCGCGAACCACGCCTCCGTGCGTTCGATGTCCGCGACCTTCACCAGCGGCAGCCTCGCCGCGATCGCGACGGTCCGCTCCCGGCCCAGCAGCGCCCCCACCCCGTACAGGGCGAGCGCGCCGATCACCGAGCCGGCCGTCGTCCACAGCAGTGCGGCGAGCAGATCCATCCGGCCGCTCGCGGAGGCGAACCCCGCGAGCGGCAGGATCACCTCACTCGGGATCGGCGGGAAGAGGTTCTCGAGAGCGACGGCGATCCCCGCACCGGGAGCACCGAGCGTGTCCATGAGGTCGTTGACCCAGGTTTCCATGGCTTCGACGGTAGGAAGCCGGAGCGGGCGGCGGACTGGTGCCGGCCGCACAGCACGGCTGCGGGTTTCCTCAGGTGTGGCCGTGGCATCCACAGGTGTGGTTTTCCGCAGTGCGGGCGGGCGGCGACTGCCGTTAGCGTGGCCGATCATGAGGACTCTCGCCGGCTACGTCACGCGCTGGCTCCGGGTGGCGGCCGGTCTCGCCCTCGGGGCCGCGACCGCCGTCGTCGAGCTGCTGTTCCTGATCGTCGGCGGACTCGCCCTGCTGCCCGTACTCGCCTGGCCACGCGGCCGAGCCGCCGTCCTGCGGACCCTGACCGCCGCCGCCCACGCCCTCGGCCGGCTGGAGCGGAACCGGCTCGACCGCTTCCTCGGCGTGAAGCTCCCGGGCGTCCAGGGAGACGGCGCGGCCCTGCGCCACCTCGCCGCACGCTGGCCTCTCGGACTCCTCGGCGGTGTCGTCCTCGGCTGCGCCGCGTACGGCCTCGGCCTCGGCACCTTCGGCTTCTACGGCTGGCTGATCACCGAGATCGACCACCCCTGGCTCGTCGCCTTCGGCAGCCTCGCCGGGTTCTTCCTGCTCTTCCTGTCCGTCCAGGGATCCCTCGGCGTCGTCTCCCTGGAAGGCCGGCTGGCCCGCCACCTCCTCGGGCCCCGTCAGGCCCACGCGTTGGAGGCCCGGATCGCCCAACTCGCCACCAGCCGCGCCGAGGTCATGGACGTCGTGCACGACGAGCGGCGCCGTATCGAGCGCGACCTCCACGACGGCGTACAGCAACGGCTCGTCGCCCTCGGCATGTTGCTCGGCCGCGCCCGTCGGCTGCGCGCCCGCGACCCGGAGCGCGCCGACGAACTGCTGCGCCAGGCCCACGAGGAGAGCCGGCGCGCGCTGACCGAACTGCGCGAGGTGGCCTGGCGGGTGTACCCGACCGTCCTCGACGAGGCCGGCCTCCGCGCCGCCCTGGAGAGCGTCGCCGAGCGCAGCCCGCTGCCGGTGGGGCTGGCGTACGCCGTGCGAGGGCCGCTGCCGCGGGCGGCGGAGACGGTGGCGTACTTCGTCGTCTCGGAGGCGGTGACGAATGTGGTCAAGCACGCGGGCGCGACCCGGATCGACGTACATGTGGCCGTGACGGAAGGGGAGTTGAGCGTGCGGGTGACGGACGACGGAGCGGGCGGCGCGGACGCGTCGGGGAGCGGACTCAGCGGCCTCGCGAGCCGGACGGCGGCCCTGGACGGGCGGTTCGCCGTGGACAGCCCGGTGGGCGGCCCGACGGTCGTGCGGGCGGTGCTCCCGTGCGCGTGATGCTGGCGGAGGACTCGACCCTGCTGCGGGAAGGGCTCGTACGGCTCCTGACCGAGGAGGGCCACGAGGTGACGGCGGCCGTCGGCAACGCGGTCGAACTGCTGACGGCGGTGGCGGCGGCCCCGCCGGACGTGGTCGTCGCGGACGTCCGGATGCCGCCGACGCACACGGACGAGGGGCTGCGGGCGGCCCTGGAGATCCGCCGGGAGTGGCCGGACGTCGGCGTGCTGGTGCTCTCGCAGTACGTGGAGCGGCGGTACGCCACCGAACTGCTGACCGGTGAGTCGGGGGCGGTGGGATACCTGCTCAAGGACCGGGTGGCGCAGGTCGACGAGTTCCTGGACGCGCTGGAGCGGGTGGGGGAGGGACGGACGGCGTTCGACCCGGAGGTCGTCCGCCGGCTCCTGGTCCGCACCTCCCACACCGACCCGCTGTCCCGGCTGACACCGCGGGAGGGCGACGTCCTGGCGGCGATGGCGCAGGGGCACACGAACGCGGCGATCGCCGGGCAGCTGCACGTGTCGCAGAGCGCGGTGGAGAAACACATCAACGCGATCTTCGACAAGCTGGAGCTGACGGGCAGGGGCGAGGGATACAGCAGACGGGTGCTGGCGATCCTGCGCTACTTGGGGAGCTGAGGGACTGGGGGACTGGGGGGGCTGAGGGTGCTCGGGAGGGGGCTGGGGGGCTGAGGGTGCTGGGGAGGGGGCTGGGGGGCTGAGGGTGCTGGGGCTGCTCGGGAGCTGACGCTTCTCGGGGAACTGGTCGGAACCGTTCCCCGCTCCCGTTGTGCAATCCCTCCGTTGTTCAGCCGCTCCCGTCGTTCAGCCGCAGCAGCCACCGCCGCAGCAACCGCCGCCTCCGCCTCCGCTGGGGGCGGGTGCGGCCGCTCCCGTCGCCGTACCACCCACGGCGACGGCGGAGAGCAGCTTGACGGTGTCGTCGTGCCCGGCGGGGCAGGACGCGGGGGCGGAGGACTCGGCCATCGGACGGCTGAGTTCGAAGCTGTCGCCGCAGGTCCGGCAGCGGTATTCGTAACGAGGCATACGGACAGGCTAGCCGGAGTGGTGCCCGGCGCCACGCTCCTCGCGGATCTGCTCGACGACGCGCGCGGCGGCGGTGCGGACGGCCTCGAGTTCCATCAGGAAGTGCCAGTAGTCGGGGTGCCGTCCCTCCAGCGTGCCGATCGCCCGGTCGAGCCGTCCCACGGCGTCGTCGAGGGGGCGGGCGTGGCGGGGGTCGGGGGTGTTGCGCCCGTCCATGGCGAGGCGCTGGGCGTCGCGGATGGCGAAGCGGGTGCGGTCGATCTCGTGCTGCGGGTCCTTGGCGACGGCCTCGAGCCGGCGGAGCCGGTCGCCGGCGGCGGAGACGGCCTCGTCGGTGGTGTTGAGCAGGGCGCGGGCCGTGGAGAGCAGGCTGGTGGCGTCGGGCCAGCGCTGTTCGTCGCGGGCCTTGGCGGCCTCCTTGAGCTTCTCCTCGGCCTTGCGGACGCTGTCGCCTGCCTGCTCGGGCACGTGCTGGAGGTCCTGCCAGCAGGCGGCGGAGAAACGGCGCCGGAGCTCGGACAGGACCGGCTCGACCGCACCGGCCCGGGTGGTGAGCGCCTCGGCGCGGGTACGGAGGGAGACCAGGCGTTTGTCGGTCTCGGCGGCCCGCTCGGGCAGGCGCTCGGCCTCGGCGCGGACGGCCTCGGCGTCGCGCAGGACGCGGTCGGCGCGCTGGAGCGTCTCGGGGACGCCGTGGCGGCCGGCGCCTTCGTTGAGGCGGGTCAGTTCGGGGCCGAGGGCGGCGAGGCGCGCGGCGAGATCGTCTGCTCGCAGACCGGACTGGCGCGCCGTGTCGAGAGCGGTGCTCGCATTCCGGAGCGCCTGTCGCGCCCGCTCGACGGCGGGGGCGAGCCGGGCGAGCTGCGTCTCCGCCTTGTCGAGCAGCGGCCCGAGCCCCTGCTCGAACCGGTCCAGCTCCCCCTTGACCCGTACGAGCTCGTCCTTGGCGCGGGTGAGTTCGGTGCGGGCACGGTTGGCGGTGGCGGCATCGAGCTCGTCACGGTCGAGGTCGTGGGCGTCGACGGCGGTGATGTAGGCGTGGCTGACCTCGTCGATCCGCTGCCCGAGGGCGGAGAAGCCGTCGACGGCTTGTCGGGCGCCGGGCGAGCTGTCGACGGCGGTGATCGTCTCGATGGAGATCCGCAGATCACGCTGGGCGGTGTCCAGCTCGTAGAACGCGGCGGCCGCGGCGTCCTTGGCGGCCTGCGCCTCGGCCCGCTGACTCTCGCCGCGCCCACCGAACCAGCGCCGCTGACCGCCGCCGGCGAAGGCGGCGGGAAGAAGGGCGAGGGCGAGCAGAGGCAGCGCAAGCGCGACCCGTCCGATGCCGCCCCCGCGTCGTACGTCCGCCCCGGTTTCCGTCTTCGCCCCCGTCGTCACGGCGCTCTTCGAACCGCCCCTCGCGTGAGTCGCCGCCACGTCCCTCTCCCGTGCTGTGTCCGCCCTGCCCGGTCTGGTTCATTGTCCCACCAGGTAAGGACGAACACACGGGCCTGTCAGTTCGCGCTGCGGACGACGACTTCCCCGTTGTCGCTGCGGGCGGTGACGACGTGGGGGCTGCCCTTGCGGGTCGGCACGTCGATCCGGACGCTGCCGTTGTCGCTGCGCCCGTCGACGTCGTAGGAGGCCGGGCCGGTGGGGAGCGCGATGTCGATCTCCCCGTTGTTGCTGACGGCCTCGACGCGCCCGGGTACGGCGCTCAGGGAGAGCCGTACGGCGCCGTTGTCGGACCGCGCGACGATCTGACCGGAGGTGGTGCCGCCCTCGACGACGACCTCGCCGTTGTTACTGGCCAGGTCGAGCGCGCCGGAGGACCCGCGGACGAGGACGGCGCCGTTGTCGGACCGCACCTTCAGCGGGGTCTTGAACCCGTCGGCGGTCACCTTCCCGTTGTCGTCCTCGACGGTCACGGCGACGCCGCGGGGGACCTGGATCCGGTGGACGGAGTCGCAGTTGCTGGCGACGGCGTCGCACTCCACCCGCAGCGTGAGCCGCCCGCCGTCAAGGCGCCAGGTGGCGTCGGGCCCGTCCCCCATGAACACCCACCCGTCGACCTGCCGGCTGACCCGCACGTCCTCGATGTCGGCGGGCACGATCTCCAGGGCGGAGTTGTCGGAGTCGACGGTGAGCGCGTCGCCGGAGAAGGCGAAGCTCTTCCGCTCGATGGGCGCCCCGTCGACATCGGCACTCCCACACCCACCGACCCCGAGAGCGACGACGACGGCCCCGCCGGAGGCGAGGAGCATACGGATGCGGCGACGAGCGGCCATGACGATCAAACCCCCAGGTAAAGCGCTGACTGTCCCCACAAGGTACGGACCCCACCCACCCCGCCACGATCCGGCGACCCACCGTCCGATGGTGGGGCTACCCCCCCGACCCCGCCCGGTTTGCGGGACCCACCGGTGGGCCATGTACGCTGTTGCCTCATTCCACGGGTGCGTAGCTCAGGGGTAGAGCGCTGCTCTTACAAAGCAGATGTCGGCGGTTCGAAACCGTCCGCGCCCACCAGCAGGAGACACGACGAAGGCCCAGGTCACCGGTACTGAACCGGGAGCCTGGGCCTTGTTCGTTCCCCGAGGGGAGAGGTGCCTGTCGGTTACGGGTCATGTCCCATGGTGTGGTGTAGCGGCGGGCAGCTGTTCTCTGCCCTGGGTGGTCGGCAGCCTGTCGCGGTGCCCGTCGCGTGCGCCGGGCCAGGAAGCGGTTCGGGGGGAAGGTGATCCGTGGGCTATTTGCGGTACTTCGCTGCCGTGCCGCCTCATCCTCGTGAAGTGTGGTCGCCGACGACTGTGACTTGAACATGTTCAAACTCCGCGCCAGGGTACGGCGTGGGTTCTTGAGCCCATCGGTCGCGCATGCGGCCTGCGGAACCCGCTAGGGGTGGAGTGTGTTGCGTTCCCGTCGTACTGCGCTGATCTTGATCGCCATGGCCCTTGCGCTCACGGCCTGCGGCAGGCTCTACGACCTGCCGCCGCCTGAGGGTGAACCGGTCGTTCTGAAGCCGGCCGAAGTGGCTACCACCTGGACCGATTCCGACGGCGGCACCCTCACGCTGAAGAAGGACGGGACGTTCATCGCCGACAAAGTCTGCATCGCCGTCGGCTGGTACGAGGGTTTGACCTGGTCCGGGACAGTCGCCTGGGGGCAAGGCTCCAACGAGAAGCAAAGCTTCGTCGGTGTGACCTTCGACGCCGCTCACCCCGAAACGCGTGAGCGGGAGCCCGACTCCTACGCCACCTTGAGGCAAGGCAAGGTCCTGAAGCTCTGGGCCGCCGTCGGCGATCCGGACCACGACTATCCGAACTGCGTCCTGACCAGCCCGGCGAGTTGACCCGGTTGCCGCGCGGCCGGGTGAGGTGCACATGGACCGGCATCGCACCTGAGCGGTTTAGTCGATCGTGTCCCCCCGACCGTGATGGAGGGGAGCAGCCCTCGGTAGTGTCGGGGAGGGCCTCGGTGTCGGCAGTGGCGTAGACGGTGGCCATGCTCTCTTCGGAGAGGAGGCGGCGGGGGAAGGCGATCCATTCGTCGTGCATTTCGGCCAGCGCTGCGGTGGCCAGTCGTAGGACGGCATCGAAGCACCCGCCTTGATCCCTTACGCCACGGGAGGGGACACGATCCCGGTGACAAGCCGCTGTTGCAGATGAACGGGGTGCGACGGCAGGCGACGGGTGAGACGCATTTGGTGTGCTCAGCCCTCATGCGCTTGAGTGTCCACGTCAAATCAGTAGTGAGTGCGAGGGGTTGACGTTGAGTAAGGCAGCACGGGGGATCGCGGCCGGAGCGGTACTGATGGTCGTACTGACGGCATGTGGTGGTTCGGACGACGGCCTGGAGGCCTTCCGTGGGGACGGCGACAAGCCTCCGGTCACGCTGACGGCGGACATGGTCCGCACCGCCCTCCCCAGCAAGGCGAGCGCCCCCAAGGGCTTCGAGGGTGACGACATCGAGGTCGAGGTCGGCGACGAGGCCGTCGAGGCGTGCACCGGATCGACCGAGTCCAACTGCGGCGGGCTGCTCAGTATGGGCGGCACCGACTTCGACACGGATGACAGCGGTCGGAGCGACAGCTCCGACTACGACGGTGAGGTCGTCTTCGGCATCCTGGCCTTCCAGAGCCCGGACGACGCCAGAGCCACGTACAAGGCCCTGGTCACCGAGGAGCGCAGCAAGGCCGAGAAGGACGGAAAGGCGAAGCCCGTGGAGATCGACGCGGGCGCCGAGGAGACCGATGCCTTCGAGGACGCCGACGGCGAGACCATGGTCATGATGCGGATCGGCAGCGTCGTCGCAGTGGTGAACGGCGACGGCACCTTCGTGGAGAAGCCGAACTACAACGACTTCGCGAGACTGCAGATCGACCGGCTGAAGAAGACCGCGAATGGCATGAACCCCGACGCGTGATCCGTCCAGCCTCCACAGCTCCGGCCCCGCGCGGCCGCCGGGCCGGGGCGGAGGCCGGGCGCACCCGAGCAGGGAACGGCGGGTACCCGGCTGCGCGCCTCTCGTGTGAGCGGCGTGTGCCTCGTTCGCGCGCGTGATCTTGAGCATCCATTTGTGCAGGTCAAGGAAGCTGTCGTCGCTTACCTGATCACGGCCTCCGGCGCCGTGTGCCCCGAGCCACGCGGCCCAGGAAGGCGCGCATGGGGGCCGAAGAACCGGTCCTGGTGGTGGCCAGCGTCTGACATCCACGGCTGACATCAATCAGGGTGGACGCGGGCGGTCTCAGGTGGTCGGCAGTGGCAGGGGAGTGCCCGGTCATCGACCGCGTACGGTCTGCCCGGGCGAACTGCCAGGCAGGTGCCAGCGGTTCGAAACCGTCCGCGCCCACCTGTGCAAGGCCCCCGCAGCGCGTCGCTGCGGGGGCCTTTGCCAGTGGTGGCCGACGGCAGTCGCTCACTCGGGGCCGGCGTCGCTGCAGCAGCCGGTCCATGTGGCCCCCATCGCCTCCCTCGCGTGATCGCCGAGCGCGGTCCCGGGCCGAAGCCCGGGGAGGGCGCCGACCAATGCCGATCCGCTGACTGTGGCTACCTTGCGGCGAGTCGCTGGCTGGCCACGTGGTAGGCCCATGCGTGCGTCGCCGCCTTCTTGTCCACGCCGAAGTGTTTACCCGTGGCCGCATCCAGGACTCGATGGTATTCCTCGGCGAGATTCCATGAAGCTGCGGAAAAGTCGGACTCAGTCCAGCCGTAAAGATGCTCGAGCTCGAATTTGACTTCCGTCATGAACTCGAGCTCTTCGCGGGGTGTCATTTCCGTATTCACTCCCTGAGAATGCAGCCATTCCTTCAGGTCCTCGGGGGCTTGGCGCCATTTGCTGCCGGAGTCCCTGAGTTCGGCGTAATCAACCCACGCCCAGAAGGCTTCCGCATCGGCAATATCCGGCGCCTGCTTGTGGTGACTCTCGCAGAGGAGGGCAAAGTTGCGAACATCCATCGAGCCGCCCAGGGACGTGGGCACCACGTGGGCTCGATCAGCCGGGGTGCCCCAACACACCAGGCAGGACGCCTCGTCCATGCCAAGGTAGTCGGCAATCGCCTGCCTCGATGGGGGTGACTTCCTGTCCTTCGCATTGGTCTCACGCGTGCGAAGCGGCAAGAGTTCAACGTCGTACCAAAAGCCCTCATCCCCTTCCGGATAGTCAATCTGAATCTCATCCGGTATGAGGTTGCTCTGCCTCTGGGAGTTCTTGGCTTCGTACATGGGTGTTATGAGTGTGGTGAGGTGTGGCAGGATCACATTGGGGAGAAAGTGTCGGATCATATCCCAGGAATCAGTGTCGTAACCCCCTGCGCTGTTCCGATGCCCCTGGACCCTGAAGAAGAGCGTTCGAGGGGCGCCAGGGTTGGTCCTTTGCGCCAGTCTCGCGACTTCAAGAATGCGATGAGCGCATCGTTCGAAGTTCTCGTACACGGCCATGTCGTGGTAGAGCATGACCCCTTTGAGGGGTGCGGTGCTCCGCCTGGTCGCCTTACGTCCCCTCTGCTTCTTCTTGGGCAAGCGTGTCTCCTAGGCAGGCGTGAGAGTCCCAACCTGGATGATGTCAGCGGCCACTGACATCGCCTCAGATAGCTGAGGAAGAGATGCAAGGCCGCCTTGGGAGTCGGATTCCTTTGAGGGCGGGACCGGCCGGAGGCGGCCAGCCCCCCCACGAGCGAGCACTACGAGATCGTCTTGTCCTGCTTCCTGCGAAGTGACACCCCCGAGTCCGCACATCGCAGTCCCGGGGTACGGAGGCCTTCTGCGACACGAGTACGACACGGAGCCGACCGTGCTCATGTTCCTCGGGGCCTCAGGGCTGTCCCGTAACTGGCAGCATTCCATGGCGAGATCACAGCTCAGAGGGTGCGGATGGTGCTTGCGATGGGCGCGTTAGGGCACTGGCGTGGGGGGCGGGCTACGCTGGCCCAATGATCGAGGACGGCGCCACTGACAGGGGGAGCGTGACCACGGTGCGGCGGATCGGCGAGACGATCCGCCGGCCGGCCGGCGAGTGGACGCCTGCGGTGCACGGCTTGCTGAACCATCTGGAAGCGGTGGGATTCACTCAGGCTCCGCGAGTCATCGGCACCGACGGCACCGATGAGGTCCTGTCGCTGCTGCACGGCGAACCCGCGTTCTCGCCCTGGCCGTCGGTCCTGCGGTCGACCGTCGGAATCAGCGAACTGGGGCGCTGGCTACGCGACTACCACGACGCTGTCCGGGACTTCCAGCCGCCCGCCGACGCGCGATGGCAGGGCCAGGAGGCCGAGTGGAGTCCCGGCATGGTCATTCGGCACGGCGACCTCGGCCCGTGGAACTCCATTTGGAACGGCGACCGACTGACCGGCTTCATCGACTGGGACTTCGCAGCGCCCGGCCATGCCCTCGACGACCTCGCACAGCTGGCCTGGTACGCCGTGCCGCTGCGTCCCGCCGAGCAGCAGCGAAGAGCATCGATCGCCGGTGAGTTCACCCTGCGGAGCCGCCTCGACGCCCTTTGCGCCGCCTACGGGACACAGCCGGCAGCAGTTCTCGATGCGCTCGATGCCGTCCAGTCCCGCGAGGCCGAGCGCATCGAACGGCTCGGCCGGCGAGGCCACGAGCCGTGGGCGACGTTTCTGGCCCGCGGAGATGTGGCCGAGATGGAGGCCGAGCGATCCTGGCTCCGATCGGAACGCGCGGTTCTCCTCGGTGGTTCGGGCGGCTGAGCACAGCTCGTCCCGGCTGGCCATGTGTCTTGGGTGAGCCGACGCCGACCGATGAGGGCCGCGGGGATGCGGGCAAGGCGCGGAAATGCTCGGCCTTGCGCTCGTAGCGTCGGTGGAGGCGTCGGCAGTCGGCGAACCAGGACGCGGCTCTCTCCATCACCCAGCGGTGACGTCCCTGGCGTTGTGGGGACTCGACGCCCTCGCGGTTGGTTCGTACCGTGAGTCCACCTACGGTCCGCACGCCCCGCAACTGCGGCAGCGTGTGGCTTACGGGTGTGCCTGTTCCGCGCTCGACTCCACTCGGAGCAGGGGCGGTTGCGTGTGATCGGATAGGCGCATGAGGACCTTGTACCTGTTCAGCAGCGCCGCGTCGCCCGTGTTCGACATCGCCCGCGTCGTCGAGGACGCCCAGGCCGACGGATGGGACGTCTGCCTCGGCCTGACGCCGACCGCCGCCCGGTGGCTCGACAGGTCCCTCGACGGCCTCGCCGCGCTCACCGGGCACCCCGTGCGCTGGGACTACAAGCTGCCGGGCGAGCCCGACGTCTGGCCGAAGCCGGACGCGATCCTCGTCGCGCCGGCCACGTTCTCCACGATCAACGCCTGGGCGCTCGGGATCACGGACAAGTTCGTGGTGGGGGTGGTCGCCGAGGGGATCGGGAAGCGGATCCCGATGGTGGCGATGCCGTGCGTGAACGCGGCCTACGTCCAGCATCCGCAGTTCGAGCGGTCGGTCGAGACGCTTCGCGGCGCCGGGGTGACGGTGCTGTACGGGGAGGGAGGCTTCGTGCCGAATCAGCCGGGTCAGGGTGATCCGGGGGCGTACCCGTGGCGGGCGGCCCTGGACGCCGTGCGCGACCTGCCGCCCGGCGCCTGACCCCGGACACGTCGAAGCCGTCCGGGACCTGTCGCCCAGCGCCTGACCCCGGACACGATCAAGCCGCCCCCAAGCCGCTCCTCCCGCGCCAGAAGCCCTCACGCCGAAGCCCGCGCGCCCCAAGCCCCCGCCCCCGCCCCTCCCACCCCGAAGCGTGCGAGGGGCGGCGGCGTTCAGTGGTGGATAGGGCGGGCGGATCCAGCCCGAGCGCCATGTCCCTCAGCGGTCCGCGTGCCTGCGTCGCGTCGGGGCGGCAAGGCAGCGCGTCAGAGTGTGCCCAGGTGGTGTTTGGCCACGTCGGCGACCGATGAAGCCTCGTGCGCTGCCCGGGCCTTCAGGGATTCGTAGGTCGTGATCTCCGGGCCCTGGAAGGTGATGGACAGCCTTCGTTCCTCGCGGGTGGCTACGTGGGTGTGGGTGAGGGGGAAGGCCCAGAAGCAGGTCCCGCAGATCGACTCGTCCTTGGCCGCGAGGTTCGGGCAGTGCTCGCACGACCAGGACTTCGAGCGGTTGTCGGAGGCGCAGAGCGGCATGTAGTCCTCCAGCCGTAGCTCCGACTTGTCTCCGCCGATCAGGAAGGGGACCCGGTGGTCGGCCTGGAGTTCCCTGCCCTCGAACTCGCCGTCGCATATTCCGCATTTGTTTCCGAATTCCTGGTTCAAGGTCTCCCTGAACTTCTTCGGAATGCTGACGCGGCCGGCTTTGCCGACCGTCATCTCTTCCACCAGCGTGTAGCGCGCGATCGTTCTGCCGGTGGAACTCTTTACATTGACCTTCGATAGGGTCGCCCCCGCGTCCTTCAAGTCCCCGATCACGCGAGGGGGGTGGTTGTAGCCCATTTCGGTCAACTGTTCTGTGGTCAGCGAGCCGAACTCGAGCAGGTGATCGCGTGCTTTTCGGGCGCGTGGCCCCATGGGCAGTGCCGTGATCCACGCAACGAATTCTTCGCTGTAGCTCGCCATGGCGAGACTATAGAGCGAAGATGATCATGAGGCTAGACCAGGCTGTCCTGGTGCCAGGCCGTCTGTCCCATCCGCCTGTCGAGTTCCTCGGCACCGCCGAGGCGCCGTACCAGCGCGGGGGAGAGGTAGAGGGACTCCACCGTCGTCTTCTTCTTGCCCTGCAGCGTGGCCTGCGAAGAAACGCCGGCGACGATGTGGCGGTGGGTCAGTCCGAGTTCGTCCGGCAGTGCGAATCCGTACTTGTTGTCGGCCGTGACCACGTCGTACGAGACGATGAAGGACACGTCGTTGTCGACGGCCTTCTGGAGCGAGTCCGTGAAGGTGTCGCGGGTGAGGCCCTTGAGGTAGCGGTGGTCCGGGACGTCGCTCGTTCCCTGGTAAGGGGGGTCCATGTAGACGAGGTCCTCGGCGTTCGCGTTCACGAGGGGATCCTCATAGGAACCGGTGACGATCTCCGCCGTCTTCATCAGTTTCGACGCGGCGAGAATGCGTTCCGACATCACCTTCGGGCGCGCGCCCAGTCGACGATGATCGGCTCCCTGGTTGAACGCGCCGGTCTTGCTGTAGCGCACGGCCGCCTTGACGCAGCGGCACAGGAGGTACAGAAGGAGATCCGGCTGTTGCGTCCGGTTGAACTTCTCCCGCGCCTCCAGGTAGTACGAGCGCGGATCCTCCTGCTGCTCGTGCCACATGTGGACGTACGAGGCGATGAGCTCGTCCGGCTCGTTCGCGATCATCCGCCACAGGCCCATGAGGGGTGCGTTGACGTCCGAAATGCTCACATGGTCGGCGATGTCGTAATGGCGAGCGGCCATCGAGATCGCCGCCGAGCCCGCGAATGGTTCCACGAGTCGCTCGAGTTTCCCGTCGGGGAAGAGCGAAAGGATCTGACCGGCCAGGATCCGCTTGCTTCCCTGATAGGGAAATGCCTGGACCACGGTACGCGGGCCCTCTGTTTTCCAGGGGGTGTGCGGGGTGTCCAGGGAGGCCAGGGTCATGCGCGGCAGTCTACCGTCCTGCATATCCGCCCCCGGTGTGCGCGAGAACCCCGATCGGCTCGCGCCGCGTTCCAGGAGGCCCTCGGGTGGCGGTGAGGCCGCGGTGGGTGGGGAGTTGACCCTGCGCGTCCGGGGGCGGTGTACTCCCGGGTATGGATGAGGTGGGGGACGCTCCGGACGCCGGGGTCGAGGGTGGAGCCATGACTCCGCAGGGGTACATCGAGAGCCGGCTCGTGCAGTACCAGGAGTGGTACGACCGCAAGGCCACCAGGATGAAGGCCATGCACCTGCGGATGCGGACCGTATCCGTCGTCGGCGGCGCGCTCGTGCCCGTCCTGGTCAATCTCGATCTGTCGTTCGCGAGAATCACGGCCACCGCGCTCAGTCTGATCGTCGTCGCCTCCGTTTCGCTGGAGAGCGTGTACCGGTACCGCGAGCAGTGGAAGAACTACCGGTCGACCGAGCAGCTGCTCGGGCACGAGCGGGTCTATTTCGAGGCCAAGGTCGGGCCCTACCGGAATCTCACCGAGCGGGATTCCTTCACCACGCTGGTCGCCCGCGTCGAGAAGGCCATCGCCAACGAGAATTCCGCGACCCTCAATGTCATGACCCTCGGCGGGCAGGTGAACGCCGACGTGCAGCAGAACGGTGTGCCGGCGCCCCGGCCCGAGGCCGGGGCTGCGGCAGGCGGAAGCTGATGGACGACGACGCGCTGCGGATCACCGTGCTCGGATCCGCCACGCCCTACCCCAGGCCCGGGAACCCCTGCTCCGGATATCTCGTCGAGGGCGGCGGGGTCCGCGTGTGGGTGGACGCCGGCAGTGGGTCGCTCGGGGAGCTGCAGCGGTACACCGGGCTCGGGGAGATCGACGCCGTATGGATCTCCCATCTGCATGCCGATCACTGCTCCGACCTGCTCACCGCCTACTATGCGCTCCTCTACGCCGACATCCGGCTCGATGCGCCCATCCCTCTCTACGGCCCGGCCGGCATCGCCGATCGGCTCGCCGCGTTCCTGACCAACGGGCCGCAGCGCAGTCCCGTCGAAGACGCCTTCGCCGTCGAGGAGTTGCGCGACGGGCACCAGGCTCGGGTCGGCGGGCTCGGTCTGCTCGCCCGTGCCGTCGAGCACGGTGGCATGCCCGCCTTCGCGCTCCGGATCGAGGACCGGGACGGGCGCCGGATCGCGTACTCCGGTGACTGCGAACCCAGCCCGGCCCTCACCGAACTCGCTCGGGACTGCGAGCTGTTCGTCTGCGAGGCCGACGGCGAGGGGCCCGGGCACCACTCCGCCGAGCAGGCGGGGAGAACGGCCGTCGACGCGCGCGTCGACAGGCTCGTCGTGACCCACGTGGGGCCCGGCGTCGAGCCCGAGCGCGCGGTGGCCGGCGCCGGCCGGGTCTTCGCGGGCGAGGTCGCGTACGCCGCGCCCGGCGCCGTGTTCGCCGTCACGCATCGAACCGTCACGCATCGAACCGTCACGCCTTGAACCGTCACGCGTCGACTGTCACGCATCGAACCGTCACGAACTGAACCGTCACGCATCGAGCCGTCACGCGTTGACCGTTCACGCGCCGAAGTCGTACTCCAGGACGTACGACGCCGAGTCCAGCGTCATCTCGTTGAGCTCCACCGCAACCCTCCTGTCCGTGAAGGCGGTACGGCCGATCAGGATCACCGGCGTCCCGAACTCCAGGGAGAGACGGGCGGATTCGTCCGCCGTGGGCATCCGGCAGCGGATCTCCTCGCGGAAGTGGACCGGCTGGTGGCCGAGTTCGGTCAGCCGGGCGTAGGTGCCGCCCGGGCCCGTGTCCGGGGCCGTGATCGGGGTGCCCTGGGCGAGGGAGGCCGGCAGGTAGGAGACGGAGAGCAGGACCGGCTTGTCGTCCAGGACGAAGCGGCGGCTTCGGACGCAGACCGGGGAGTCCGGCGGCAGGCCCAGCGCCGCGGCCACCCGTGCGTTCGCCACTTCCTCGCCGACCTCGATCTGGTCCACGACCAGGGCCCGGTCCTCGATGTCCGCCGACCAGACCGAGCGGCCCGTGCCCCAGTGGTCCTGCGCGAGCCGGGGGATGCCCCGCCGGCGCAGCGGGCGGAAGGAGCGGACGAAGACCCCGGCGCCCTTGCGGGCCTCGGCCAGACCTTCGTTGCGGAGGACGGACAGGGCCTGGCGGGCCGTCATCCGGGCCACGTCGTACGTGGTCATCAGATCGTTCTCGCCGGGGAGCCGGTCGCCGGGGGCGAAGGCGCCTGACTGGATGGCGGTTCTCAACTCGTCGGCGATGCGCTGGTACTTGGGCCGACGACCGCTGTCCTGGTCAGTCATGGGTGGACCACTCCCTTCGTTGCGGGACACCCTACGGCGCGCTCGGACGAGCGGATGCACGTGTGTGCGCCGACCCGTGCGGTCGATCCATCCATCGGGGGACATCTCTAGAGATACGTTGACAGGGAGGAGTCAGCGCGTTTCTCTGGGTGTATCTCTAGAGATCTGGAGCTCCGGGACGGAGGGGATGCATGCAACCACTGCCCGAGGTCGGTGACCTCGTCCGTGACGCCGCCACCGGGCGGGTCGGTTTCTATGTGGACAGCGTCGCCGGCCGGCTTCTGATCCGGCCCGTCCACGGCGGCTGCGAGTGGGAGGCCGAACCCGGGGACGTGCAGCTCGCCACGCCCATGCGAGAGCTGCGGGCCCGCGCCGCCGAGATCAACGCGCGGAGCAGACGGGGCCTCGGGACCTGACTCGCCGGTGCCGCCAGCCCCCGCCGGTACGCCCTGCCAGGGCCCGCCGGTGCCGCCAGTAACCCGCCGATACGGCCCGGCGCCAGCCCCCGCCGGCACGCCCGTGCCCGGACCCGCCGGTGCAACCCGGACCCGACGGCACCGCCAGAGCTCGCCGTCCCACCCGGACCCCGCTCGGTACCGCCGGCACCCGACGGGACCTGACGTTGTCAGTGGGGCGCGTCACACTGGAGGCATGTGCCGCAGCATCAAGACTCTCCGACCGCCCGCCCTGCCCGAAGAGGCCACCGAGGAGGACATCCGCGCCGCCTCCCTGCAGTACGTACGCAAGGTCTCCGGCTTCCACCACCCCGCCGCGCACAACCGCGAGGTGTTCGACCGGGCCGTGGACGAGATCGCCGCCGCGACCGAGCGGCTCCTGGACGGCCTGGAGGTGCGCGGGCTCAGGAAGCCGGTGCGGGAGCCGCAGCCGGACGCCGTATGACGTAGGCCGCCAGGGCGCCCGCCAGGAAGAGCGCGAGGATCGAGACCCCCGCGCCGATCCAGGTCGCGCCCAGCCACAGCCCGCCGAACCAGCCGAGCGCCACGCTGTAGCTCGCCCAGGCCACGCCCGCGAGCGCCGACCACGGCAGGAACTCCACGATCCGGCGCCTGGCCGCGCCCGCGCCCAGGGAGACCACCGAGCGGCCCGCGGGGGCGAACCGCGCGATCACCACGAGCAGCCCTCCGCCGCGTGCCAGGGCCACGCCGAGACGTTCCTGCGCGACGGTCAGCCGACGTGAGCGCGCGATGGCCCGGTCGAGCCTGGCCCCGCCGCGCCAGGCCAGTCGGTACGCGACGAAGTCGCCGAGGACGGAGGCCGTGGCCGCGCAGAGGAGGAGGGGGAGTACGGAGGGGACGTCGGGGGAGGCCGCCGTGGCGGTCGCCGCCGCCGTCGCGGCCGTGATCACGAGGACCCCGCTCGGCAGCACCGGCAGGAAGACGTCGAGAAGCACCGACGTGGCCACCGCCGCGTAGATCCACGGGCCCGCGGTCAGCGACCGCAGTGACCCGATGCTGTCGAGCACATTCACAGCGCCAGAGCCTACGCGGGCGCGGTGTCCGAAAACGGGGCAGGGGCCGGAAACCGCACAAGCGGAATCCGGCCCCTGCCCTACGGGGAGTCAGGCCGCGACCGGAGCGCCCTGCTTCTCGCGCTGCTCCGCCTCGGCGCCGCGGGTGGCGCCGAAGAGCCGGTCGAGCGCCAGCGCGCCCGGGCCGGTGAAGACGAGCAGGAGGAACGCCCAGCAGAACAGCGCCGCGGACTCGCCGCTGTTCTGGAGCGGGAAGAGCGCCTCGGGCTGGTGGACCTTGAAGTACGCGTACGCCATCGAGCCGGAGGCGAGGAACGCGGCGGTACGGGTGCCCAGGCCGACGAGGACCAGCACGCCCGCGACCAGCTGGATCACGGCCGCGTACCAGCCCGGCCATGTGCCGGCGGGCACGGTGCCACCGCCCATCGCGCCGCCGAGGACACCGAAGAGCGAGGCGGCGCCGTGGCAGGCGAAGAGCAGGCCTATGACGATCCGGAACAGGCCGAGCGCGTACGGCTGGACCTGATTAAGGCGGTTCGACAGGTTGTTCATGGGGACGGGACTCCTTCGGTCGGGTCCGCTTCCGGGGAAACGGAACGTGGGGGACGGAACCGATGAGGCCGTCAGGTTAGGCACCCCTCAGTAGTACTTGCAAGTTCAACATTCGGTCATTCGAAGATCTGTGGCGATCGTCACGCGACCCCGGCGGCGTCGCGGCCGGGTCTCAACTTCCGCTGAGGGTCCGTTCGTCCACGGTCACCAGGCGGCCTCCCCGGCGGGCCTGAGTGAGCGTCAGGCGGGCCGAACGGCCGCGCAGTGCGAGGGTCATCAGCTGGTTGCCGAACCAGGGGCCGCCCGTTCTGCGCCAGCCGACCGGCGCGGGGCCCGCGTGGACGTGCCGGGCGAGGGCGCGGCCCAGCCAGCGGCCCGGGCGGCTCCAGCCGAAGCGGAAGCCCAGACGCACCGAGAGCGGGATCGCGTTGTGGAGCGGCGAGCAGGTCAGCTGTGTCACGCGCGCCTCGGGTTCGCCGTCGGGCCATCGGGGCTCCGCCACGTACGCGTGGTGGACGTCCCCGGACAGGACGCACACCGTCGCCGGAGCCTGCGGACCGCTGCCGGCCTCCGCCAGCAGCCGCGTCAGGGCCTCGAAGGACGACGGGAACGCCGCCCAGTGCTCCAGGTCCGCCCGCTGCCGCAGATCCTCCGCGAACCGCGCCCACCTCCCGCCAGGCCCGCCCCGTACACCCCGGCACAGTGCCGCGTTCCAGGTCTCCGCATCATGGATCAGCGGCGGCAGCAGCCAGGGCAGCGAGGTACCCACGAGGAGATGGTCGTACGAGCCGCGGTCGGCCCGCGCCTGTTCGCGGACCCAGGCCGCCTCGGCCTCGTCCAGCATCGCCCGCCCGTCCTCCCGCAGGACGCGGGCCGCCCGGGTGTCGATCATCAGCAGCCGGGTGCGGCCGAAGTCACGGCGGTAGCTCCAGCGCACGCGCGCCGGATCGGCGTCCGCCTCCGCCACGAACCGCCGTAGCGCGTCCGTGCCGTCGGGTGAGCCGCACACCTCGGCGTACAGGGGGTCGGCGGCGAGCTCCGCGGGGGAGAGGTTTCCGAGGTGCTGGTAGACCCAGTACGACATCAGCCCGCTCAGCACCCGCTCGCTCCACCAGTGCGTGGCGCGCATCCGCGTCAGCCAGGCGGCGCTGGTGTTCCAGTCGTCGATGATGTCGTGATCGTCGAAGATCATGCAGCTCGGGACGGTGGAGAGCAGCCAGCGGACCTCGGGGTCCTGCCAGGACTCGTCGTAGAGCCGGGTGTACTCCTCGTACTCGCCGACCTCCGAGCCCGGAGGGTCGCGCGGATCCCGGCGGGCGGCGAGCCAGCGCCGGGTGTCGGCCGAGGTCTCGTCCGCGTACACCTGGTCGCCCAACAGCAGGAGCACGTCGGGGCGTTCGGCCTCCGGACGGGTGGCCAGATGCGTGGCGAGGGTGTCGAGGGCGTCCGGGCCGACCGGGTCGTGGCCGGTCGCGGGCTTCGCCGCCCAGCGGCACGAGCCGAAGGCCACGGAGACCCCGTCACCGGGGGCCGGTGTGCGGATGGTGCTCGGGGGGAAGCGGGAGTCGGGCAGGGGCCAGACCCGGCGGCCGTCCAGCCGTATCTCGTACTCCGTCGTCGTGCCCGGCGTCAGGCCGGTCACCGGGATCACCGCGTAGTGGTGGCCGGCGATCTGGAACGTACGCGTGCTGCCGCCGGCGCCGGACGCGCACCGGGCCTCGGCCGTGCACGGGCGGTCGGCCTCGATCCAGATCGTCGCGGAGTCGCCCGTCACCCCGTCGACGTACCGCAGCAGTGGTCCGATTCTGAGCCCGGCCGCCATCGTGATCCCCCTCCGTCGTCCCGCCGTACGGTACGGAACGACGGAGGGGCACAGGAAGCGTTCTCAGCAGCCGTTCAGGACGGACTGGAGGGCGCTCTTCTCGGCCGAGTCGACGCTCAGGCCCCAGTAGTACTTCGTGTGGACCCAGGCGCGGACGTAGGTGCAGCGGTACGAGGTGCGCGACGGCAGCCACTCGGCGGGGTCCTGGTCGCCCTTGGACTGGTTGACGTTGTCCGTGACGGCGATGAGCTGCGGGCGGGTCAGGTCGTTGGCGAACTGCTGGCGCTTGGCGGTCGTCCAGGAGTTCGCTCCCGAGCGCCAGGCCTCGGCGAGCGGCACCATGTGGTCGATGTCGAGGTCGGAGGCGACGGTCCAGGTCGCGCCGTCGTACTCGGAGAACCAACTGCCGCTGATCGCGGCGCAGCTGGAGTCCTGGCCGACGTTCACGCCGTCGCGCTCGAGGACGACCTCGCGGGTGTTGCAGGCGCCGGACTGGGTGATCCAGTGCGGGAAGAGATCGCGGCTGTAGCCGGAGGAGGAACCTTCCGCCTTCACCGTGAGGGAGGCGAGGTAGGTACGGGCGGTGGCCGCGCTGACCGGCGTGGGCATGGCGGCCTGCGCGGTGGGGGCGGTGGCGAGGAGACCCGTGACGGAGAGGGCGGCGGTGGCGGCGAGCACGGTCGTGCGGCGGCCTATTCGACGCGCGTAGACGCTTGCGGCGAGCATACGAACTCCCTGGGGATGGGGGGACCTTGGCCATGCCGTTCCCGGGCGGGGTGCCGGGCGGCCAGGTCAGCGTGATGGCGCCAGGTTTCGGTGGGGGGTGCGCCAGGTAACAGGGTGGCGACATGGGCACGTCATATCAAGAGTGACGGAACGACAGTTCCGCTTCTCGGCCCTAGGGTTGGCGTGTGCTTCTGGACGTGAACATCACCTTTGCGGTGGTTCTGGCCGTTCTGCTTGCCGTGGCCGCGGGCGTCGTCGCGCTCGCCCGGCTCGGGCGCGCCCGCGACACGCTGATCGCGGGTGGGCGTGCGGCGGTCCAGCTGATCGCGGTGTCCCTCGTGATCGGCTGGGTGATGCGGTATCTGCCGCTGCTGCTGGGGTTCCTGCTGCTGATGTACGGGGTGGCCGTGTGGACGGCCGGGCGGCGGGTGGTGCCGTCCCCTGGGCGCGGCTGGTGGTGGGCCGGCGTGCCGATCGCCGCGGGTGTGGTGCCGGTCGTCGGAGCGCTCGTGCTCACCGGTCTCGTACCGGTGCGGGGTGTCGCGCTCATCCCGGTGACCGGCATCCTCATCGGCGGCGCGCTGACGGCCACGGTGCTGGGCGGGCGGCGCGCGCTGGACGAACTGGAGACGCGACGCGGCGAGGTGGAGGCGGGACTCGCCCTCGGCCTCGCCGAGCGCGAGGCTCGCCTGGAGGTGGCGCGGCGGGCGGCGTCGGACGCGCTGCTGCCGGGTCTCGATCAGACGCGGACGGTGGGGCTCGTCACGCTGCCGGGCGCGTTCGTGGGGATGCTGCTGGGCGGTGCGTCACCGTGGGAGGCGGGGGCGGTGCAACTGTTCGTGCTGGTGGCGCTGTTGGTGGTCCAGGCGGTGGCGGTGGCCGCGGTCCTGGAACTGGTGGCGCGGGGCGCCTTGGCGCGCGGGCCCCGCGACTGACGGGAGCCCGCGATGGGAGGGCGTGACGGGGCCCTCGACCGGAGACGACGCGGCCGGCGGGGTCCGCGACCGGAGGCGTGACGGGGTCCTCGACGGAAGGCGCCTCGCGGCCGACGGGGTCCGCGGCGGGAGGCGCGACCGGGCTCTCCACGGGAGGCGCCTCGCGGCCGACGGGGGTCGTCGACCGGAGATGACTCGCGATCGACGCGGGCCTCGCGGCTGACGGACATGGCGCCCTTGGGCGGGCGCCGCCTCCCAGGGCTACGCGGAGAACGTCAGGTGGAGGGTGCCGTCGGCCGTCTGCGTCACCGTGAGCGTCGTGAGGTCCATGACGTGGACGTCCGGGGCGAAGGCCGCCGCCCTCGGGCCCACGCCCACGACCCGCATTCCGGCCGCGCGTCCCGCCTGGATGCCGGCCTCGGAGTCCTCGAAGACCACGCAGTCGGCCGGGTCGAAGCCCAGCTCCGCCGCGCCCTTGAGGAAGCCCTCCGGGTCCGGCTTGCTCGCGCCGACCAGCTCCGCAGTGACGCGGGTCTCCGGCACGCGCAGCCCCGCCGCGCCCATCCGGGCCTGGGCGAGGGCCTCGTCCGCCGAGGTCACCAGTGCATGCGGGAGGTCGGAGATGGCGTCCATGAAGGCCGGGGCGCCCGGGATCGGGACGACACCGTCGACGTCGGCGGTCTCCTCCGCCAGCATCACCCGGTTGTCCGCGTGGTTCTGCTCCATGGGCCGGTCCGGGAGGAGGACGGCCATCGTCGCGTACCCCTGGCGGCCGTGGACCACCTTGAGCGCCTGCTCCGGGTCCAGCCCGTGGCGTATCGCCCATCGGCGCCAGCAGCGCTCGACGACGGCGTCCGAGTTGACGAGGGTGCCGTCCATGTCGAGCAGGAGGGCGCGGGTCGTGAGCGTTGCCGGGGTGGTGGCGGGCATCGACGGTCTCCAGAGGGGGTGGGAGGAGAACAGAGTGGTCCCGCCCACCGGTCAGGGAGTGCGAGCGGGAGCCACTTTGTTTCTCCACGATACAAAACGCGGAGCCGTCTGCGCCAATCCGTCCCGCATCCCGGACCCCGGGCGGTGTCCGATGGGTCGTCCGGTGCCCGGTGGGGACGTCAACCGGTGGTCAACGCCTCCAGGGCGCGCCGCGTCTCGGGCCCGTACACGCCCTCCTCGTCGTCCTCGATGGAGTGGTACTCCTGGAACCTCTCCACCGCGCGCCTCACCTGCCTGGAGTACTCGCCGTCGATCGGGCCGTCGTAGACCCCCCACGCCTGCGTGAGCCGCCGCTGCAGCTCCTCGACCTCGGCCCCGGAGTCCCCCTGGCGCAGCGTCGGGGGCGCTGTCTCCTGGGTGGGCGTCGGGCTGGGCGTGGAGTTGGTCCGGGTGGCCGTGGGTGGCGGCGGTACGACCGGCGCGGTGGCGGCCTTCGTGGTCCGGACGGCGGAGGGCGAGGCCGAAGCCGAAGCGGAGCGCGAAGCGGAGGCCGACGACGAGGCCGACGCCGACGTGGAGGGCGTGGTCGTCGGCTCCTCCGATACGGCGACGTTCTCCGACGCGCTCGTCGTGACCGTGGGTACGGCCGCGCGGTCGTCCGTCTCGTCCCCGCCGTCGAACAGGCTGGCCGCGACCGCCGCCGTGGCGACGACCGCGACCGCGACCGCCGCCGCGAGCGCCACCATCGCGCCCCGCCGGCGCGTGGCGGGCCGCGGCTCGGGCTCGTCGTACCTGTCGTACTCGTAGTGTCCGTCGAGCCCGTCGGTCACGTAGTGCCCGTCGGGCCCGGCGTGCCCGTCGTACGCGTCGGCGCCGTCCGGGGCGGGCGTCGCACCGATCCCGGGCAGCAGCAGCGGCATGGTCTCGGGGCCGTCCCCCGCCGGGTGCGCCACCGTCGGCGGTACGGGTTCGGCCGCGGGCGCCACCGGACCCGGCACCGGATCCGCCACCGGCCGCGGCACGGAAACCGGAACCGGAACCGGAGCCGGAACCGGGATCGGCGGCGGAGGCGGCGGTGCCTCGTGCGCGCCGCGCTCCGGCGCGTCCAGGGTCACGTACGGCCTGATCCGCAGCGGGTCGAAGTCCTCCGCCGCGGCGATCTCCGCCTGGACGCAGGCGCAGCCCGGTCTTCTCTGTACACCACATTCAGGACAGACGTGTCCGGTCATGGTGGATCCCCTCCCCAGTTCACCTGGCAGCGATTATGCAGGCCGCTCCTGTCCGTCACCTGAACAGCCGTTCCCCTCGGGAGGACATAAGGGGGCACAACGATCAGGATGAGGGGATACGGACCCCTGAGGACACGCCCGGAGATGCTCATGGCCCAGGAAGTACGCTCGCCGGACCTCGGCGGCGACCCCGCTCCTGGGGAGGGGCGGAGTCGCCGAAGCATTGTCGTCGCGATCGGTGCGCTGCTGCTCGGCATGCTGCTCGCCGCACTCGATCAGACCATCGTCTCCACCGCCCTGCCGACCATCGTCAGCGAGCTCGGCGGGATGGAGCACCTCTCCTGGGTCGTCACCGCGTACATCCTCGCGTCGACGGCGGGGACGCCTCTCTGGGGCAAGCTCGGCGACCAGTACGGCCGCAAGAAGCTCTTCCAGGCCGCCATCGTCATCTTCCTCGTCGGCTCCGCCCTCTGCGGCATCGCGCAGAACATGCCGCAGCTCATCGGCTTCCGCGCCCTCCAAGGGCTCGGCGGCGGCGGGCTCATCGTCCTGTCGATGGCCATCGTCGGCGACCTCGTCCCGCCCCGGGAACGCGGCAGGTACCAGGGGATGTTCGGCGCGGTCTTCGGCGGCAGCAGCGTCCTCGGCCCGCTGCTCGGCGGGCTGTTCACCCAACACCTCTCCTGGCGCTGGGTCTTCTACATCAACCTGCCCATCGGCATCGTCGCCCTCTTCGTGATCGCCGCCGTGCTGCACATCCCCGCACGCGGCACCCGGCACACCATCGACTACCTCGGCACCTTCCTCATCGCCTCGGTCGCCACCTGCCTCGTGCTCGTGGCCAGCCTCGGCGGCACCACCTGGGACTGGGGCTCCCCGCAGATCATCGGACTCGCCGTCCTCGGAGCCGTGCTCCTCGTCTGCTTCGTGTACGTCGAGCAGCGCGCCGCCGAGCCCGTACTGCCGCTGAAGCTGTTCCGGATCAGGACCTTCACCCTCGTCTCGGTCATCAGCTTCGTCGTGGGCTTCGCGATGTTCGGCGCGATGACCTATCTGCCGACCTTCCTCCAGGTCGTCCAGGGCGTCACCCCGACCGCGTCCGGCGTCCACATGCTGCCGATGGTCGTCGGCATGTTCATCGCCTCGACGACGTCCGGTCAGGTCGTCTCCCGCACCGGCCGCTGGAAGGTCTTCCCCATCGCGGGCACCGCCGTCACCGCCCTCGGGCTGCTGCTGCTCCACAGACTGACGGAGCACAGCTCCACCTGGCAGATGAGCGTCGACTTCTTCGTCTTCGGCGTCGGACTCGGCCTGGTCATCCAGGTCCTCGTCCTCGTCGTGCAGAACGCCGTCTCCTACCAGGACCTCGGCGTCGCCACCGCGGGCGCGACCTTCTTCCGGTCCATCGGTGCCTCGTTCGGTGTCGCCGTCTTCGGCGCGATCTTCACCAACGGGCTCAACACCCAGCTGGAGGGCGCCCTCGCCGGACAGCCGCTGCCGCCGGGGACCGGCCCCGAACAGATCGCCGCCGACCCGCGCGCGATCGACGCGCTCCCGCCGGAGCTGCAGCCGTCCGTCGTGCATGCGTACGCGACCTCGATCACCGACGTCTTCCTCTACTCGGCGCCGGTGGTCTTCGTCGCCTTCGTCGTCGCCTGGTTCCTCAAGGAGGACAAGCTGCGCGGCTCGGTCACCGCCCCCGACGCCAGCCAGACCCTGGCCTCCAACCCGGTGGAGCGGTCCTCCTACGAGGAGTGCGCACGCGCCCTGTCCGTGCTCGGTTCACGCAAGGGGCGCAGGGAGATCTACGAGAAGATCACCGCGAGGGCCGGGCTCGATCTGCTGCCGGCCGCGAGCTGGCTGCTGCTGCGGATCCGCCGCCACGGGACCGTGGAACCGGCCCGGCTCGCCGAGACCACCCCCGTACCGCTGCGGGCCATCACCGAGGCGTCCCGTCAGGTCGAGGAGCGCCGCCTCGCGCGCCGGGAGGGGCTGCAGTTGATCCTCACCGACGACGGGGTCGAGGCGGCGGCGAAGCTGGCGAAGGCGCGCGAGGATTCGCTCGCCGAGCTGCTGGGGGACTGGTGGGGGCCGGACCGGCCGACGGATCTGGTGCAGCTCGTGGAGGAGCTGACGGCCGAGCTGAGCGGCTCGGACGCGGAGCGACCACGCCTGCCGGAGCCGCCCCGCGACCACCACGCGTAGACCGCCCCGCGTAGACCGCCCGCGGCCACCACGCTGAGCGCCCCGCCCGACCGTCGCCCCGTCAGAGCTCCTTGCCGTACCAGATATCCATGTACGGGCCCTCGCAGTACGCCGGGATCTCCGCATAGCCGTGGCGGCCGTACAGGGCACGTGCCTCGACCAGGTCCAGACGGGTGTTGAGGACCATCCGACGCGCGCCCAGTTCACGGGCCGCGTCCTCCAGGTGCCCCATCAGGGCCCCGGCGCCGCCCGTGCCCCGGAAGGCGTGGCGCACGAACACCCGGGTCAGTTCGGCGCGTTCGCCGTCGAGGAGCAGCACACCACCGCAGCCGGCCGCCATGCCCTCGTACCGGGCCACCAGGAACCGACCGTTCGGCGGCGTCAGAAGCTCCACCCCGTCGTTCGTCAGCCCCTCGTCGATCTCCGCCTCGGTCGCGGGCCGCTGCCAGTAGCGGCTCGCCACGTCGTCGTAGTAGTCGCGGCGCAGGGCGGTGGCGTCCGGGGTGTCGACACGCTCGGGGGCGAAGGTCCAGGTCATGCCCGCCATTGTGGGCGCACGACCGGGACCCGTCGCCTGCTTTTCCGAGCGGTGTCAGCCCTGCTCGGGCGCGGCCGAATGCGGGTGGGCGCGAGGGAGGCCGAGGCGCTCAGGCACCGTCCTCCTGTGGCCCCCCGGCCGGTCCCAGCAACTGTTCGGCGAGCTCCGTGCGGAGGTAGAGGACGCTCCGGCCTGCTCGGTGCGAGACGGCGAGGCCTGCCGCGCGCAGAGCCGTGAGGTGGTGGGAGACGGTCGGAGTCGGCATGCCCGTCCGTTCGGCGAGCTCCGTGGTGGAGGCCGGCGTGCCCAGAATCGTCAGCAGCAGAGCCCGGGAGCGGCCAAGGACACCCGCGACCGCTTGCGGCACGGGCGTGCTGCCACGCTCCCAGAGTGTGCCGATGCCGCGTGCCGGGTAGACCAGGCCCGGCTGGGCGGGCGGAGTGCTCTGGGAGAAGACCCCCGGCCACACGAACACCGAGGGAATCAGTACCAGCCCCTGCCCGCCGTTGAGGGCGCGGCTGGCCTCGTACCCGGGGTGGGCCACCCGAAGTACGCCGTTGTCCCAGCCGACCGACGGGTGCAGGTCTGCGAAGAGTGCCTCCGTGCCGCCCCGGGCGATCAGGCGGCCACGGCGCAGGATCTCGCCGTCCAGGAGGCGGACGATGCGTGGCCAGTGCGGTGCCAGCGCGCACTCCCAGTAGGCCCGTATCTCGTCCGCGAGCCGGGCCAGACCGCGGGCCGGGGCCTCGTACAGCTCCAAGACCTCGGGGGCGAGCGGGGTGGAGATGCGGTCGAGGTCTGCCCGGACCGCCTCGGGGCCGGTCCGCAGCAGGCGGTCGATCTCGTCCTCCAGCGTCGGTTCGCCGGACGCCGGGACCGGGGTGAGGAAGTCGGGCACGTACGCGGCCGGGACCGGCACCAGTGTGGTCAGCAGGGGGAGCCTGATTCGGTCTGCCGCGAGCCGGTCGCGGGTGTCGCGGGCCCACGACAGGTGCAGGGCGTGGCGGCCGGGGTCCTTCAGCGACTCGATGCTCGTGACGACCTCCCACAGCGGTGACCGGGCGAACCGCGAGCGGGCGAGGTCGCCGGCGGAGAACTCCAGCGTCAGCACGTCCCCTCCCGGAATCCCGTGAGCCGCCCGTGGATTCGACCGAGATGAAATCTGTTGGCCTGTGTTCCGGACGCCCGCAGGCTGGTCGGCAGATCCCCACCGTGCCCAGCCGGTCCACGCCTCATACGACCGTGCCCTCCCCGTACTGTGCGCCGCACCGCGCGGCTCCGCCCGAAAGGTTTCCACACCCATGCCCGAAACAGCTGCCCCCGAGCGTGAGGGCTTCCTCCAGCGCAGGCTCGGCATGCCCGATATGCGGGGCAACCGCAAGATGGTCAACGCCGCCGTGATCGACAGCGTCGGCTCCGGTCTCATCCTCGCCTTCATCCTGGTCTACTTCGCCAAGACCACCGATCTCTCGCTGCCCGCGATCGGCGGGGCGCTCACCCTGGCCCGGTTCCTCGCGGTCCCCACCGCGATGGTGGTGGGGCCGCTCATCGACCGCTGGGGGGCGCGGCTCGTCGCGTTGGTGGGCAATCTGATCTCGGCCGTCGGCTATGCCGGGTTCCTGCTCGCCGACGATCTCTGGCAGATCGTCGTGGTGGCCTGGCTGACCCAGATCGGCGGGGCGGCGTACTGGACCTCCAGCAGCGGCCTGGTGGTGCTCGCCTCGACGCCGGAGCGGCGGCCGCGCTGGTTCGCGCTGCTGCACATGCTGCGTAACAGCGGCCTGGGGATCGGCGGCGCTCTCGGCGCGCTGCTGGTCGGCTACGACGGCAACACCGGCCTGAACATCCTGGTCGTCGCCAACGCGGTCAGCTATCTGACCGCCGCGCTGCTGCTCGGGCTGTGGCGGCCGCCGCTGGCCGCCGTCCGGGCCGCCGAGCAGGCCCGGCGGGAGCAGGAGCCGAAGAGTGCGCCGGACGCGTCGAAGGCCAAGGGCGGCTACGGGACCGTGCTGCGCGACAAGCGGTACATGCTGCTCGTCGGGATCAACATCAACTTCGTCTTCGCGGCACTGGTACTGAGCCTGCTGATCGCCGTGTTCGTGACCGAGGGCCTCGGTCAGGCGGCGTGGATCGGCGGCGTGCTGCTCGTCCTCAACAGCGTGCAGGTCGCGGCGACGCAGACGCTCGTCAACCGGCGGCTGGAGCGGTACCGGCCGATCCGGATGATCGCCGCCGGCAGCCTGATCAACGCCCTCGCGTTCGGAATCTTCGCGGTCCTCGGGTTCACCCCTGCCTGGGTGGCGGTGGTCGGCCTGTTCGTCGCCATGGTCCTCTACAACTTCGCCGAGACCGCCGCGACGCCGTTCTCGGAGGACCTCTCGGTGTCCCTGGCCCCCGAGCACCTGCGCGGTCGCTACCTGGCCGTCTACCAGCTGTCCTGGACCTTCGGTCAGACGGTCGCCCCTCTGCTGCTGACCCTGCTGCTCGACCTGGGCGCCAGCTGGCCGTGGGTGTTCCTGATGGTGCTCGGCCTGCTGGCGGTGCCCGCGCTGCTGCTGCTGGAGCGGATGGTGGAAGCCGGCAAGCCGCGGCAGGAAGACCCGGATTCAGGCGGGGGGAAGGGCGCGGCCGACGAGCTGCAGCCCGAGCCGGCGGTGTGACGGGCGGCGTACGCGGAGGGGGGGGGGGGGGGGGGGGCCGGGGGGGGGGGGCCCCCCCGGGCCGCCCTGAGAGGCAGGGGGCGGGGTGGGGGGGGCGGCCCGGCGGCGGGCCCGCCCC
>NZ_JBHWBS010000085.1:0-34847 GCF_042735655.1 Streptomyces sp. NPDC059567
GGCCGATGGTGGCCGGGCCACGGGGCTCCGCGCGTACCGGGGGACGGCCGGTTCGCGCGAGCTTCGCCGCCCGCCTAGGGGCGCCTGCCGCCTAGGGCGCCGGCCGTCTGCGCGTCGGCGGGACAGGACCAGAGCCACGGCTCCGAGCCCGGCCGGGCTCAGGGCCGCGAGGGCGGCCGGGAGAGCGTCAACCTTCGCCTCCGGGCGGTGGCTTGAGGTGTGCGCGGCTTGAGGTGTACCGCTCGACGGGTGCGGCAGACTGCGGGACATGCGTACCGCTTACCGCGTGGAGACCGTACGGGCCGCCGAGGCCGAGCTGATGGCGACGTTGCCCCAGGACGCGCTCATGCAACGGGCGGCGGCGGGGCTCGCCGCCGCCTGCTTCTCGCTGCTCGGCCGCGGCCATGTGTACGGGGCGAGGGCCGTCCTGCTCGTGGGCAGCGGGGACAACGGGGGCGACGCGCTCTACGCGGGGGCGCGGCTGGCGCGCCGCGGGGCCGGGGTGACGGCCGTCCTGCTGGGCTCGCGGGCCCACGAGCGCGGTCTCGCGGCGCTGCTGGCGGCCGGGGGGCGGGTGACGGATGACCCGTACGAGGCGCTGGCGGCCGCCGATCTCGTACTCGACGGGATCACCGGCATCGGCGGGCGCGGCGGGCTGAGGCCGGACGCCGTACCGGTGGCGCGGGCGGCGCGCGGCTCCGACGCGGCCGTGGTCGCCGTCGACCTGCCGAGCGGGGTGGACGCGGACTCGGGGACGGTCGCCGGGGAGGCGTTGCGGGCGGACGCGACGGTCACGTTCGGGGCGTACAAGCCGGGGCTGCTGATCGATCCGGCGCGGGAGTACGCGGGCGCGCTGCGGCTCGTGGACATCGGCCTCGGGGAGTACCTGCCGTCCGTGCCGGAGCTGCAGGCGCTCCAACACGAGGACGTGGCGGGGATGTTGCCCGCGCCCGGCGCGGAGAGCGACAAGTACCGGCGGGGTGTCGTGGGCGTGGTCGCCGGCTCCGCGCGGTACCCGGGCGCGGCGGTGCTGGCGGTGGCCGGCGCGCTGCGCGGCGGGGCGGGGGCGGTGCGGTACGTGGGGCCGGCGGCCGACGCGGTGATCGCGCGCTTCCCGGAGACCCTGGTGCACTCGGGGCCGCCGGCGAAGGCGGGGCGGGTGCAGGCGTGGGTCGTCGGGCCGGGGCTCGGCGACGGGCCGGGGGTCGCGGACGTCCTCGCCTCGGACGTACCCGTCCTGGTGGACGCGGACGGGCTGCGGGAGCTGGACGCGTCGGTGGTGCGGGGGCGCACGGCCCCGACGCTGCTCACCCCGCACGCGGGGGAGGCGGCGGCGCTGCTCGGCGTGTCGCGTGCGGAGGTGGAGTCGGAACGGCTGTCGGCGGTACGGGAGCTGGCGGCGCGGTACGGGGCGACGGTGCTCCTGAAGGGGTCGACGACGCTGGTGGCGGAGGATTCGGGTCCGGTACGGGTGAACCCGACGGGGACGTCGTGGCTGGCGACGGCGGGCAGCGGTGACGTCCTGTCGGGCCTGGCGGGCTCCCTGCTGGCGGCGGGCCTGCGCGCCATGGACGCGGCCTCGGTGGCCGCCTACCTCCACGGCCTGGCGGCCCGCCGCGCATCGGCAGGCGCGCCGATCGCAGCGGGCGACGTGGCGGCGGCCCTGCCGGACGCGTGGCGTGACGTGATGGCGTAGCGGGGGGCGTTGGGGCACATGGCGCGGCGTGCCCTCGCGGAAAACGGCCGGGGTCGCGGGGGAGCCGCTCGCCCCGGAGCTTCGCTCCTCCGGGGCGTGGCCGGGGTCGATCGCGAGCCGCTCGGCCACTCGGGGCGTGGCGCTGGGAAGCCCCGGGGCCTTGCTCCTCCGGGGCGTGGCGGGAGTCGCTCCGTAGTCACTGGGCCTCCCCGGAAGCGGCCGGGGTCGCTCGCGAGCCGCTCGGCCACTCGGGCGTGGCGCTGGGAAGCCCCGGGGCCTTGCTCCTCCGGGGCGTGGCGGGACTCGCCCGTGAGCCGCTCGGGCTTCCCGGAAGTGGCCTGGGGCGGCTCGGAGCCGACACCTGAGAGACTGGGCGCGATGACTGAGACACCGCCGCCCCGCAGAGCCCGCGCCGAGATCGACCTCGGTGCGCTGCGTGCGAACGTCCGCACGCTGCGCGCCCGCGTCGCGCCCCACGTCCAGGTGATGGCCGTGGTCAAGGCGGACGCGTACGGACACGGCGCGATCCGCTGCGCCCGCGCCGCCCTCGACGCGGGCGCCGACTGGCTCGGCACCGCGACCCCCCACGAGGCGCTCGCCCTGCGCGCCGCCGGGATCACCGACGCGCGGATCCTGTGCTGGCTCTGGACCCCCGGCGACCCCTGGGCCGAGGGCATCGAGGCCGGCCTCGACATGACCGTGAGCGGGATGTGGGCCCTGGACGAGGTCCGGGAAGCCGCCCGCGACACGGGCAAGCGGGCGCGTATCCAGCTCAAGGCCGACACCGGCCTCGGCCGCAACGGCTGCCAGCCCGCCGACTGGCCCCAGCTCGTCGGCGAGGCCCTCAAGGCCGAGAAGGACGGGCTGGTGACGATCACCGGCCTCTGGTCGCACCTCGCCTGCGCCGACGAGCCCGGCCACCCCTCCATCGCCTCCCAGCTCGACGTCTTCCGCTCGATGCTCGACTACGCGGAGAAGGCCGGCGTCGAGCCCGAGGTCCGGCACCTCGCCAACTCCCCGGCCACCCTCACGCTCCCCGAGACCCACTTCGACCTCGTGCGGCCCGGCATCGCCATGTACGGCGTCTCGCCCAGCCCCGAGCTCGGCACCTCCGCCGACTTCGGCCTGCGCCCCGTGATGACGCTCAAGGCGAGCGTCGCGCTGATCAAGCAGGTCCCCGAAGGGCACGGCGTCAGCTACGGCCACCACTACGTCACCGGCCACGAGACCACCCTCGGTCTCGTGCCCGTCGGATACGCCGACGGCATCCCGCGCCACGCCTCCGGCCGCGGGCCCGTCCTCGTCGGCGACAAGGTCCGTACCGTCGCCGGCCGGGTCGCCATGGACCAGTTCGTCGTCGATCTCGACGGGGACGAGCCCGCCCCCGGCACCGAGGCCGTGCTCTTCGGCCCCGGCGACCGGGGCGAGCCCACCGCCCAGGACTGGGCCGAGGCCGCCGACACCATCGCGTACGAGATCGTCACCCGCATCGGAGCGCGCGTCCCGCGCGTCTATCTGAACGGGTAATAGCACCGACCGACCAGGGACCAGGGGAGCGGCAGTGAGCGAGTCCAGCACCGACAACTGGCGGCGTGCCGGGCTCGCCGGTGCCGCGATAGGCGTCATCGCCGCCGGCGCGGCGGCCGGCGTCGCCATCGAGCGGGTCACCGTCGGGCGCGGCATGCGGCAGAGGGCACGGCTCGCCCTCGACGCCTCCGCCCCCTACGGCTCCCTGCGCGGGGCCCCCGGCAAGGCGCTCGCCGACGACGGCACCGCGCTGTACTACGAGATCGACGAGGTCGAGCCGGACCCGCCCGCCCCGCGTCGTCGGCGGCTCTTCGGCCGCAAGCCCCCCGCGCCCGTCACCGTCGTCTTCAGCCACGGCTACTGCCTCGGCCAGGACTCCTGGCACTTCCAGCGGGCGGCGCTGCGCGGCCTCGTCCGTACCGTGTACTGGGACCAGCGCAGCCACGGACGCTCGGCCCGCGGGGTCGCCCAGTCCGGGCCCGACGGCGTCCCCGTCTCCATCGACCAGCTCGGCCGCGACCTCAAGGCCGTCATCGACACGGCCGCGCCCGAGGGCCCGCTGGTCCTCGTCGGGCACTCGATGGGCGGCATGACGATCATGGCGCTCGCCGACAGGTACCCGGAGCTGATCCGTGACCGGGTCGTCGGCGTGGCCTTCGTCGGCACCTCGGCCGGCCGGCTCGGCGAGGTCAACTACGGGCTGCCGTCCGCCGGGGTCAACGCGGTGCGCCGCGTCCTGCCCGGGGTGCTCAAGGCGCTCGGCTCGCAGGCGGAGCTCGTCGAGCGGGGCCGCCGGGCCACCGCCGATCTGTTCGCCGGGCTGATCAAGAAGTACTCCTTCTCGTCACGTGACGTCGATCCGGCGATCGCCCGGTTCGCCGAGCGGATGATCGAGGCGACACCGATCGACGTGGTCGCGGAGTTCTATCCGGCCTTCGCCGAGCACGACAAGGCGGCGGCGCTGGAGGTCTTCCGCGAGATCCCGGTGCTCGCCCTCGCGGGGGACCGCGATCTGGTCACCCCCAGCGCGCACACCGAGGCCATCGCCGACCTGCTGCCGGAGGCGGAGCTGGTCATCGTGGACGACGGCGGCCATCTGGTGATGCTGGAGCACCCCGAGGCGGTGACGGACCGGCTCGCCGACCTCCTGGCGAAGGTCGGCGCGGTGCCCGTGAAGGCGGCGAAGGCGGGTTCCGGGAGCAGTTAGGTTGGCAGGTATGGCTCGTATGGAAGAACAGCACTCCGCTGAACCGCACTCCGCCGCCACCCTCGACATCGACTCCCCCGAGGAGATGCAGGAGATCGGCCGTCGCCTGGCCAAGCTGCTCCGCCCCGGCGACCTCGTCATGCTCACCGGTGAACTCGGCGCCGGGAAGACGACGCTGACCCGCGGCCTGGGAGAGGGCCTCGGCGTGCGTGGCGCCGTCACCTCCCCGACCTTCGTCATCGCCCGCGTCCACCCGTCCCTCGTCGGTGGACCCGCCCTCGTCCACGTCGACGCGTACCGCCTCGGCGGCGGTCTCGACGAGATGGAGGACCTCGACCTGGACGTCTCGCTGCCCGATTCCGTGGTCGTCGTGGAGTGGGGTGACGGCAAGGTCGAGGAGCTGACGGACGACCGGCTGCACGTGCTGATCCACCGGGTCGTCGGCGACACGGACGACGACCGGCGCACCGTCGTGCTGCGCGGGATCGGCACGCGATGGGCGGACGAGGACCTCGCGCTGAGCTGAACGTACGTAGGTTCCGACAAGGTGTCGGCAAGATGTTGCGTCGGTCGTACGAGCCGTGGTGACATGGATGCACGAGCTGGTTAGGTGTACCTAACCTACGGGAGGCATGCATGGCGACGCCAGAGCGCGAGCGCGCGGAAGAGCGCATCTCGATGAGTGAGCTGCTGGCCTCCTGTGCCGCGGCGAGCGCGGTGTCGACACCCCCGCGCGAGACGGAACGGGAAGCCGCCCACGGCGCGTACGAGACCGAGCGGAGCGAGGAGCGGGACAACACCGTCCACCGCGAGGCCGCGTAGGCGCGCCGAGGGCGCGCAGGGCTACGAGGCCGCATGCCGCAGGGGTCGCGTAAAGCACGCCGAGGGCGCCGCGGGGCCGCCTAGCAGCCACCTCGGGTTCGCTGCGGCTCCCGAAGCCACGTCGAGTTCGCCGCGGAGTCGCGCGCACACGCTGAGAGTGGGCAGGGCGCGTAGTCACGTCGAGAGCGCCGCGGGTGCGCGAAGCCACGTCGGGTTCGCGTCGGAGTCGTGTAAGCGCGCCGAGTTCGCCGCGGGGCCGGTAACCAGCTCGGGTTCGCCGCGGCCCGCGCAAGCGCGTCAAGGGTGGGTGCTCGCGTGGCCCCGTACGGGCGACGCGGCGGCGTCGCTACGCGACGACGACGACCTTCGCGCCGATCGCCGCGAACGTCCACATCGCGTCGCCGTCCGCCCGCTTCATCCGGATGCCGCCGGTCTTCCGCTCCGGGTCCGGCGTCGGGAGCGAGCCGTCGACCGCCGCGCTGAAGCCGACCGACACGTCCTGCACGGTCGCGAACCGCACCACGTGCTCGATCTGCACGCCGTCCGAGCCGGTCACCTGACCCGAGCGCGAGCTCACGGTGTACGACCCCGGTGCCGGGTTCACCGTGCTCGGCATCACCGAGAAGGTGTGCGTGGCCTGGCCCTTCGCGTCCACCAGCCACACCCGGCGCTCGGTCAGCGCGTACACCACGCGCGCACCGCTGCCCGAGTTCGCCGGGACGGCGAGGGGGTCCTTGGCGGGCTTCTGGGGGCCGCCGGTCGGGGTGGAGGAAGGGGCCGACGCCGGGATCCTCGGCTTGGCCGAGACGTCCGCGGGCGCGTTCGCCGACGCCTGGTAGGCGAGGAAGGCGACGGCGGCGACCGCCGCCGCGGTGAGCCCGGCCACGAATCCCGAGCTGCTCCTTGCCACCGTGCCAACCTCCCGTACGTATGTATCGATGGTGACGGTAGCAGCCACGGGAGGGTGGGACGGGGCGCCGTGCCCGGCTGCCGGGAGCCGTAGGCTGTTTGCGTGCTCTTGCTCGCCATGGATACCGCCACGCCCGCCGTCACCGTCGCCCTCCACGACGGCGAATCCGTCGTCGCCGAGTCGCGGCAGGTCGACGCCCGCCGCCACGGGGAGCTGCTGCTGCCCGCCGTCGACCGGGTCCTCAAGGAGGCCGGGCTGAAGCTCGACGCGGTCACCGGCCTGGTGGTCGGCGTCGGACCGGGGCCGTACACCGGACTGCGGGTCGGTCTGGTCACCGCCGCGACCTTCTCCTCCGCGCTCGGCGTGCCCGTGCACGGTCTGTGCACGCTGGACGGGCTCGCGTACGCCTCCGGGATCGAGGAGCCGTTCGTCGTCGCGACGGACGCGCGCCGCAAGGAGGTCTACTGGGCGCGGTACGAGAACTCCCGTACGCGCCTGACCGACGCGGCCGTCGACCGGCCGGCCGAGATCGCCGGACAGGTCGCCGGACTCCCGGTCGTCGGCGCCGGGGCGCGTCTCTATCCCGAGGTCTTCCCGGACGCCCGCGACCCCGAGCACCAGTCCGCGGGCGCCCTGGCCGCCCTGGCGGCGGAACGGCTCGCGGCGGGCGCCGACTTCCTCGACCCGCTGCCGATGTACCTGCGCCGCCCCGACGCCCAGGTGCCGAAGAACTACAAGGTGGTCACGCCCCAGTGACCGCCGTGACGTCCGCGACGCTGCGCGAGATGCGCTGGTGGGACATCGAGCCGGTGCTCGTGCTCGAACACGAGCTGTTTCCCGAGGACGCCTGGTCCGAGGGCATGTTCTGGTCCGAGCTGGCCCACGCCCGCGGGCCCAGGGCCACCCGCCGCTACATCGTCGCCGAGGAGCGGGGGAAGCTCGTCGGCTACGCCGGGCTCGCCGCCGCCGGCGGCCTCGGCGACGTCCAGACGATCGCCGTCGCCCGCGACCAGTGGGGGACCGGGCTCGGCGCCCGGCTGCTCACCGATCTGCTCCAGCACGCCACCGCCTTCGAGTGCGAGGAGGTGCTGCTGGAGGTGCGGGTGGACAACACCCGGGCCCAGAAGCTGTACGAGCGCTTCGGCTTCGAGCCCATCGGCTTCCGGCGCGGCTACTACCAGCCGGGCAACGTCGACGCGCTCGTGATGCGACTGACCGTTCAAGGAACAGAGACTGATTCTGATGGCTGCTGACGAACCCCTCGTACTCGGCATCGAGACCTCCTGCGACGAGACCGGGGTCGGCATCGTCCGCGGCACGACCCTGCTCGCGGACGCGGTCGCCTCCAGCGTGGACACCCACGCCCGCTTCGGCGGAGTCGTCCCCGAGATCGCCTCCCGCGCCCATCTGGAGGCGATGGTCCCGACCATCGAGCGCGCCCTGAAGGACGCCGGGATCTCCGCCCGCGACCTCGACGGCATCGCGGTGACGGCCGGCCCCGGCCTCGCGGGGGCGCTGCTCGTCGGCGTCTCGGCCGCGAAGGCGTACGCGTACGCGCTCGGCAAGCCGCTGTACGGCGTGAACCACCTCGCCTCGCACATCTGTGTCGACCAGCTGGAGCACGGCCCGCTGCCCGAGCCGACGATGGCGCTGCTCGTCTCCGGTGGCCACTCCTCGCTGCTGCTCGCGCCCGACATCACCGCCGACGTCCGGCCGATGGGCGCCACCATCGACGACGCGGCAGGCGAGGCCTTCGACAAGATCGCGCGCGTCCTCGACCTCGGCTTCCCCGGCGGTCCGGTCATCGACCGGCTCGCCCGGGAGGGCGACCCGAAGGCGATCGCCTTCCCGCGCGGTCTGAGCGGCTCGAAGGACCCCGCGTACGACTTCTCCTTCTCCGGTCTCAAGACCGCCGTGGCCCGCTGGATCGAGGCCAAGCGCGCGGCGGGCGAGGAGGTGCCGGTACGGGACGTGGCCGCGTCCTTCCAGGAGGCCGTCGTCGACGTGCTGACCCGCAAGGCCGTCCGGGCCTGCAAGGACGAGGGCGTCGACCACCTGATGATCGGCGGCGGGGTCGCGGCCAACTCGCGGCTGCGGGCGCTGGCCCAGGAGCGGTGCGAGCGGGCGGGGATCCGGCTGCGGGTGCCGCGGCCGGGGCTCTGCACGGACAACGGCGCGATGGTGGCGGCGCTGGGCGCCGAGATGGTGGCCCGCAACCGGCCGGCCTCCGACCTGGAGCTGTCGGCGGACTCGTCGCTCCCGGTGACCGACCCGCACGTGCCGGGCGCACACGGTCACGGCCACGACCACGACCACGTGCACGAGATCAGCAAGGAGAACCTCTACTCGTGATCCTCACGCTCATGTGGGAGGCCCGGGCGGTCCAGGGCCGGGGCGCCGAACTCCTGGAGTGGGCGCGGGCGCAGGAGCTTCCGTACGAGCCGCTGCGGCGCGAGA
Source organism: Streptomyces sp. NPDC059567 (assembly GCF_042735655.1). Taxonomy (NCBI): domain Bacteria; kingdom Bacillati; phylum Actinomycetota; class Actinomycetes; order Kitasatosporales; family Streptomycetaceae; genus Streptomyces; species Streptomyces sp. NPDC059567. Next base: position 8,620 of record NZ_JBHWBS010000085.1, read on the forward strand.
CCTTCCGGGCCCCGCAGGACCGGGTGCTCGTGCTGACCTGGTGGGACGCCCCGGCACCCGACGCCGAGCTGCCCGAGCTGCCCGAGCCGGCCGCGGACCTGATCACCCGGCCGGTGCACCGCTGGCGCTTCGAGTCCGTCGACTGAGGCAACCTCCCGGCCGCTTTCGCCATCATCCACGGCGTGACTCACGCCGTGGACAAGAAGATCGTGACCTGGGCGGCGCTGACCGCCGCCGCACTGCTGGTGACGGGCTGCGGCGGCACCGCGGGGGCGGACACCGCCCCCGTGAAACCGTCCGCGCCCACGACGGCCCCCGCCGAGGGCAAAGGCCCCGACGGGGCTCCCGACCAGGCCGCCGAGACCGCGGCCGCGTACCGGAAGTGGGGCCTGAAGCCCTTCGCCGCCCCGCCCGCCCCGCCGCGGACCAAGCCCGTGAAGCGGCAGCCGGGCGGCCCGGTCCCCGTCATCAGCGACATACCGACGCAGGACAAGATCGTCTTCATCACCATCGACGACGGGGCGGAGAAGGACCCGGAGTTCGTGCGGATGATGAAGGACCTCAAGGTCCCGGTGACGATGTTCCTCACCGACTCCGCGATACGCACCGACTACGGCTACTTCAAGCCGCTCGCCGCGCTCGGCAACGGCGTCGCCAACCACACCCTCACCCACCCGAACCTGCGCACCCTCGGCCGGGCCGCCCAGAGCCGGGAGATATGCGGCCAGCAGACGAAGCTGGCGAAGGAGTACGGCACGAACCCGCGGCTCTTCCGCCCGCCGTACGGCAACTGGAACGAGGACACCCGCGCCGCCGCCGGCACGTGCGGGGTGGACGCGATCGTGCTGTGGCGCGAGTCGATGCAGATCAAGAACATGCAGTACCAGCGCGGGGACAAGAAGCTGCACCCCGGCGACATCATCCTGGCGCACTTCCGCGGTCCGTCCGAGCTCAAGGGCACGACGATGACCAGGATGACGGCCGACATGCTGCGCCACATCCAGGAGCAGGGCTTCACGGTCGCCCGCCTGGAGGACTACGTCTGAGAAATTCCCTCCGCGTGGTGTCGATGTGGGCCCGGCCCGTTCGACGTATGAGTGAAAGGCGGGGAAAGGCCCCGCCCGCCACGCAAGGAGACAGGCCATGCCCCGCTACCTGACGATGATCCGCATCGAAGAGGGCGCCTTCGCCCTGGAGGACGCCGACCCCGGCTTCGACGAGCGCATGGGCGCGCTGTTCGAGGAGATCACCAAGGCCGGCGTGATGCTGGAGACGGCCGGCCTGAAGCCGACCTCCGAGGCCACCCGCGTCATCTGGGAGGGCGGGAAGATCGCCACCACCGACGGCCCGTTCACCGAGACCAAGGAGGTCGTCGGCGGCTACTCGATCACCCAGTGCCGGGACATCGCCGAGGCGATCGAGTGGTCGAAGCGGTTCCTGGAGATTCACCCGCCGCAGTGGAAGGTGACCTGCGAGGTCCGCGAGATCGAAGAGATGTAGGCATCGCCGGGGCGGGTGCTGTCATGGTGGATCCATGACCGCACCCGCCCCCGCCGCCGTCGAGACGGTCTTCCGGATGGAGTCGCCGCGGATCATCGCGACCGTGGCGCGGATCGTCCGCGACGTCGGCATCGCCGAGGAGATCGCCCAGGACGCGCTGGTCGCCGCCCTGGAGCAGTGGCCGCGGACGGGCGTCCCGGAGCGGCCGGGGGCCTGGCTGACGGCCGCCGCCAAGAACCGCGCCGTCGATCTCGTACGGCGCCGTGAGACGTACGAGCGCAAGCTCGCGGAGGTGGGCCGCGAGCTCACCGAGGAGACGTACGACCCCGAGCCCTCCTGTCCCGACGACATCGACGACGACCTGCTGCGGCTGATCTTCACCGCCTGCCACCCGGTGCTCTCCGCCGAGGCGCGGACCGCGCTGACCCTGCGGCTGCTCGGCGGGCTGCGCACGGACGAGATCGCCCGCGCCTTCCTCGTACCGGAGTCGACGGTCGCGCAGCGGATCGTGCGGGCGAAGCGGTCGCTGGCGAAGGCGGGCGTGGAGTTCGAGGTGCCCTACGGGGAGGACCGGGCGGCCCGGCTCGGCTCCGTCCTCGAGGTCATCTACCTGATCTTCAACGAGGGGTACGCGGCGACGGCGGGCGACGACCTGCTGCGGCCGGCGCTGTGCGAGGACGCGCTGCGGCTGGCGAGGGTGCTCGCCGGGCTGATGCCGAAGGAGGGCGAAGTCCACGGCCTGGCCGCCCTGTTGGAGATCCAGGCGTCCCGCGCCGGGGCCCGGACCGGACCGGACGGGCAGCCGGTCCTCCTCGCCGACCAGAACCGCAGCCGCTGGGACCGGCGGCTGATCCTGCGCGGCTTCGAGGCGCTCGGGCGGGCGGGCGAGGGCGGTACGTACGGTCCATACGCGCTCCAGGCCGCGATCGCCGCCTGCCATGCGAAGGCGCCGGCGTACGAGGACACGGACTGGCGGACGATCGCCGCGCTGTACGGGCGCCTCGCGGCCCTCGCGCCCTCCCCGGTGGTCGAGTTGAACCGCGCGGTCGCCGTCTCGATGGCCGAGGGCCCGGAGGCGGGCCTCGCCCTCGTCGACGCGCTGGCGGAGGAACCCGCCCTGGCGGGGTACCACTTGCTGCCGAGCGTCCGCGGAGACCTGCTGGAACGGCTCGGCCGGCCGGCCGAGGCCCGCGCCGAGTTCGAGCGGGCGGCCTCGCTGACCCGCAACGAACGGGAGCGGGAACTCCTCCTCGGTCGTGCCCGGGAGGCGGAACGGCCGCCGCAGTGACCGACCTGGGCTGTCGATAGGCTCGACCATATGTCCGGTCGCTTCCCACTGCCCCCGCCCCCGCCGTCCGTCGAGATTCGGAGCTGGCCCGACCGCGAGGCCCGACTGGCCGACCGGGCCCGGGCGATGGGCGAACTCAACCACCGTCTGATCGGCGGGGCGCGGCTGGGCGTCCTCCTCGCGTGGGCCGCGACCCTTCAGGTGGGCTGGGGGCTCTGTGGGGCCGGGATCATCGGCTTCGACGAGGCGATCGACCCGCTCTCGGTGATGTTCGCGGTCCCGCTCGTGGTCCTCGGGCTCGGCGCCCTGGTCCCCGCCGTGTACTTCCTGGCCCGTGATGTCCGACGGGACCGGGTGGCCCGCGAACGGCTGCTGCACTGGGCCGCGTTGGACCAGGACCCGGTGGGCGACGCCCGGCTCCGCGAGCCGGTGCTCAGCGCCGTCTGGCTGGTGCTCTCGTTCCTGATGTGCGCGGCGGGCCTCTGGCTCTCCTTCGCCGCGCCCGCCGAGCTCGTCGGCCCGGGACTCGGCGGCTACGGCACGGTCGTCTATCTGATGGGCGCCGCGCTGGGGTCGTGGATCTGCGGCCTGATCGGCGTGACGAGGGCGGTGGGGCACTACCGGCTCGCGGTGCGGCTGGTGGCCTAGGCGAAGGCCACGGCTGGCGTGGCGATCCGACCCGTGCGGTAGGCCGGTTCGGTGGAGCGCGTCGGCCGGTGCCGCGTGGCGCCGGGCCTTGCGACGCCGGGGCCTTGCGACACCCCTAGGCCTTCGCCGGGCCGCCGATCAGCATCGTCGGCGCGCCCGCGACACGGGTCAGGAAGACCGTGGCGGAGTTCGGGCCCTTGGGCTTGATCCTGCGGCGGATCTCCTCCGGTTCGACCGCCGAGCCGCGCTTCTTCACCGTCAGCGTGCCGACCTCGCGTTCGCGCAGCAAGGCCTTCAACTTCTTCAGGTTGAAGGGGAGTTCGTCGGTGATCTCGTATGCGGTGGCCCACGGCGTGGGGGTGAGCGCGTCCGCCGTGATGTAGGCGATCGTCTCGTCGATCAGGCCTCCGTCCAGCTCCTCGGCGACCTCGGCGACGAGATGGGCGCGGATGACCGCGCCGTCCGGCTCGTAGAGGTAGCGGCCGACCGGGCGCGGCGCGGGGTCGGGGAGACCGCGGCCGGTCAGGCTCGTGCCGGCGGGCAGCAGCGTGGCGCGGCGGACGCCGGGGGCGGTGCCGAACCACAGCACGGCCTCCTTCACGTCCCCGCCGTCCGAGATCCACTCCGCCTCGGCCTCCTCCGGCACCGCCTCGTGCGGGACGCCCGGGGCGATCTTCAGCGCCGCGTGCGGGGCCTTGCGGGCGGCCTCGACCGCCCAGGAGAGCGGCGGCGAGTACGCCTCGGGGTCGAAGATCCGCCCCCTCCCGCCGCGCCGCGCCGGGTCCACGAAGACGGCGTCGTACGGGCTCGTGTCGATCTCGGTCACGTCCGCGCACCGGACCTCGATCAGGTCGGCGAGACCGAGCGCCTCGGCGTTCGCGCGGGCGACCTCGGCCGTCAGCGGGTCGCGGTCCACGGCCAGGACGGAGATCCCGGCCCGGGCGAGGGCGATCGCGTCCCCGCCGATCCCGCCGCAGAGGTCGGCGACGCCGCGCACCCCGAGCGCCCGGAACCGCTCGGCGCGGTAGGCCCCGACCGTCGCCCGGGTCGACTGCTCGACGCCGTTGGGCGTGAAGTACATCCGGTGCGCGTCCTCGGCGCCGAACTTCGCCACCGCGCGCTGGCGCAGCCGGGCCTGCCCGAGGGCCGCGGAGACCAGCTCGGCGGGGTGCTCACGGCGCAGCCGTGAGGCGACCGCCAGTTCCTGGGCGGGGTCGTAGTCGCGCAGGGCGGCGAGCAGCGTCTGGCCCTCGGGGGTGTGCAGGGCGGCGAAGGCGGCGAGGTCGGTCACCCGTCCCATTGTGGGCCAGCCGGGGGATGGTGTGCGTCCGGGCGGCGGTGTCGGGGGTCCGTGAGAGGTCGGCGCTGACAGGATGCGGCGCCATGCAGCTAGTACGACAAAAGGAACAGATGCCTTCATTGGGGACGCCTCGCCCGCATCGTCTCAGACGGTCGGTGGGCGCGGTCCTGGTCGTCGCCGCGCTCGCCTCGGCCTGTGCCGGACCGTCCGGCGAGACCGGCCAAGCGCGCAAGGAGCCCGCGAAGCCCGCCGCCGGGCAGCCCCAGGCGCAGGGCGCCGCGGGAGCTCTCGACGCGTACGTCGAGAAGGTCCGCAAGCAGCGTGCCGCCCGCGTGCTCGCCGCCAAGAAGTGGGGCCTCGACCGGCCCCCGCTGGACGCCCCGGCCCCGCCCAAGGTGAAGCCGAAGATCACCACCCGCAAGGGCTTCGAGACCGACGGCGAGGGGTTGCCGCCCGTCTTCACCACCGTGCCGACCAAGGAGAAGGTCGTCTTCCTGACGATCGACGACGGCGCGGAGAAGGACCCCGAACTGCTGCGGATGATGAGCGAGCTGCAGATCCCGTACAGCGCCTTCCTGAGCGACTACGTCGTCAAGGACGACTACGGCTATTTCGAGAAGATGCAGGACGCCGGCGTCTCGCTGCACAACCACACCCTCAACCACCGCTATCTGCCCGGGCTTTCGTACGCCAAGCAGAAGCGCGAGATCTGCGGGATGCAGGACGTCATCGAGGAGCGGTACGGGAAGCGGCCGCCGCTCTTCCGCCCGCCCTACGGCAACTACAACGAGGACACCCTGCGCGCGGCCAGGACGTGCGGGGTCAAGGCGGTCCCGCTCTGGGCCTCCGAGGCGTTCCCCGACCGGATGGAGTGGCGTGAGTGGGACCGGGACCTGCACCCCGGCGACATCGTGCTCACGCACTTCCGGGGCAAGGAGGACTGGAAGGGCTCCATGGCGGACATGATCCGGCGCGTGATGAAGACGATCACCGCCAAGGGGTACGCGGTCGCGAAGCTCGAGGACTACGTGTGACCGGGGCGCGCCGGCTGGCGACCGGTCTCGCGCTCGCCGGCGCGCTCCTGGGGGTGACGGGGTGCGCCTCGTCGGTCGACCCGATCGAGCGCCTGGGCCGGAAGGCGGCGGAGCGGGTGGGCGGCGGGGGCCTGGACGGGGACCTGCCGGACCTTCGGGAGCGGGTTCGGAAGCAGGCGGCCCGGGACCGGGCGGTCCGGAACGATCGTGCCCCCGGCGCCGTTCTCGTACCGGCGGCCGAGCGTCCGGCCGCACCGGCGCCGAGCGTCGCGTCGCGCTGAAGCCGGCCGCCACACCGCACTGAATTGGCACTCCGCTTGACCGAGTGCTAATCGCAGTCATAGTCTCGGCTCTGGCACTCCCCACTGGAGAGTGCCAACACAGCGACGGGCAGGTCCGGCACCCGCGACGACGGATCCACCTGGTCGCCACCTCAGACAGTTAACCCCGTGAGATCTCCGAAGGGGGAGGTCGGATCGTGACGACCACCAGCTCCAAGGTTGCCATCAAGCCGCTCGAGGACCGCATCGTGGTCCAGCCGCTCGACGCCGAGCAGACCACGGCCTCTGGCCTGGTCATCCCGGACACCGCCAAGGAGAAGCCCCAGGAGGGCGTCGTCCTGGCCGTGGGCCCGGGCCGCTTCGAGAACGGCGAGCGCCTGCCGCTCGACGTGAAGGCCGGCGACATCGTGCTGTACAGCAAGTACGGCGGCACCGAGGTGAAGTACAACGGCGAGGAGTACCTCGTCCTCTCGGCTCGCGACGTGCTCGCGATCGTCGAGAAGTAATTCACCGAAGTGCCGAAGCAGATGCTTTGAGCTGCGCCCCTGACCCCGCACCGGGCGTCCGGGGCGCAGTTCGTTTCACCAGTTACACCACGAATTCCGAGAGGGCTGAATCGCTCCCATGGCGAAGATCCTGAAGTTCGACGAGGACGCCCGTCGCGCCCTTGAGCGCGGCGTCAACAAGCTTGCCGACACGGTGAAGGTGACGATCGGCCCCAAGGGTCGCAACGTCGTCATCGACAAGAAGTTCGGCGCCCCCACCATCACCAACGACGGTGTCACGATCGCCCGCGAGGTCGAGATCGAGGACCCGTACGAGAACCTCGGTGCCCAGCTGGTGAAGGAGGTGGCGACCAAGACCAACGACATCGCGGGTGACGGCACCACCACCGCCACCGTGCTCGCCCAGGCGCTCGTCCGCGAGGGTCTGAAGAACGTCGCCGCCGGTGCCTCCCCGGCCGCCCTGAAGAAGGGCATCGACGCCGCGGTCAAGGCCGTCTCCGACGAGCTGCTCGCGACCGCCCGTCCGATCGAGGACAAGTCCGACATCGCCGCCGTGGCCGCGCTCTCCGCGCAGGACCAGCAGGTCGGCGAGCTCATCGCCGAGGCGATGGACAAGGTCGGCAAGGACGGTGTCATCACCGTCGAGGAGTCCAACACCTTCGGCCTGGAGCTCGACTTCACCGAGGGCATGGCCTTCGACAAGGGCTACCTGTCCCCGTACATGGTGACCGACCAGGAGCGTATGGAGGCCGTCCTCGACGACCCGTACATCCTGATCCACCAGGGCAAGATCTCCTCGATCCAGGACCTGCTGCCGCTCCTCGAGAAGGTCATCCAGGCCGGCTCCTCCAAGCCGCTGCTGATCATCGCCGAGGACGTCGAGGGCGAGGCCCTGTCGACCCTGGTCGTCAACAAGATCCGTGGCACGTTCAACGCCGTGGCCGTCAAGGCCCCGGGCTTCGGCGACCGCCGCAAGGCGATGCTCGGCGACATGGCCACCCTCACCGGTGCCACCGTCATCGCCGAGGAGGTCGGCCTCAAGCTCGACCAGGCCGGTCTGGACGTGCTGGGCACCGCCCGTCGCGTGACGATCACCAAGGACGACACCACCATCGTCGAGGGCGGCGGCAACGCCGACGAGCTCGCGGGTCGCGTCAACCAGATCAAGGCCGAGATCGAGTCCACGGACTCCGACTGGGACCGCGAGAAGCTCCAGGAGCGCCTCGCGAAGCTGGCCGGCGGCGTGTGCGTGATCAAGGTCGGCGCCGCCACCGAGGTGGAGCTGAAGGAGAAGAAGCACCGTCTGGAGGACGCCATCTCCGCGACCCGCGCCGCGGTCGAGGAGGGCATCGTCTCCGGTGGTGGCTCCGCTCTGGTCCACGCCGTCAAGGTCCTCGAGGGCAACCTCGGCAAGACCGGCGACGAGGCCACCGGTGTCGCGGTCGTCCGCAAGGCCGCCGTCGAGCCGCTGCGCTGGATCGCCGAGAACGCCGGCCTCGAGGGCTACGTCATCACCTCGAAGGTCGCCGAGCTCGACAAGGGCCAGGGCTTCAACGCCGCCACCGGCGAGTACGGCGACCTGGTCAAGGCCGGCGTCATCGACCCGGTGAAGGTGACGCGCTCCGCGCTGGAGAACGCCGCCTCGATCGCCTCCCTCCTCCTCACCACCGAGACCCTCGTGGTGGAGAAGAAGGAAGAGGAGCCGGCGGACGCGGGCCACGGCCACGGCCACTCCCACTGAGGCACCCGGCTGAGAGCCGAGGCCCGGTGTCCCCGTCGCGGGGGCACCGGGCCTCGGTGTTTCCCGGGAACATCTCGGGCTGCCCTACGCCTCCACGGCGCCGAGCTGCCCCATGAGCCCGAGCAGGTCGTACTGCCACCACCCCTCCGCCATCTTCCCGTCCTGACGGAACTGGTGGATGGTCGTACCGGTCATGGAGACCTTCATGCCGGTGGGCTGGAGCCCCATGAAGTCGCCGGTGTGGGTGCCCAGCCAGGTCCACCGCGTGCACACCCTGTCGCCCTCGGCGATCTGGTCGTGGATCGTGAAGCCGAAGTCGAAACCACCGCGCCACATCTCCACCTGGCGGCGGACCGCGTCCATGCCGATGACATCCTGCTCGGTGGTCGGATCGTGGTCGTGGAACCCCTCCGCGAGCACCTCGTCGAGCGGCGGAAGCTCGCCCTCGGAGGAAATGAGCTCGAAGAAGCGGCGGGAGTTCGACTTGTACAGCTGGATGTCCCGCACGATGTCCAGGTCCGTGAACGTCGGCATCTCGTCACAGAGCGCGACCATCTCCCGGAAGATGCGATCGGTCTCGGGAAGCTGTGAGTTGGTCATCGCCACCTCGTAGGAGGGGAACTCCACGATCTCCACGAGGTGGTCGGAGTCGGAGCGGTCCTTGCCGATGACGCTGTGGCTGGCCGTCCGCTTGCCTTTGGTCTGCTCGACCCACTTGTCCATGAGCCGGTTCAGATCGTCGAACCGGCTGGTCTTGCAATCGATTATCTGTACGAATGTCATGACGCCTCCCGGACCGGGTGGGACCCTTCCAGTCTAGGACCAGGGACTCCGGCCGCCCTGGCAGCACGGGGCCCGTGCAGCAGGCGCGCGGGGAAGCAGAGGAGTTGGCGGAGCCCGCCGCGTTCCGCCCGGCACCGGACCGTCGGTCGCGCGATGCCTACGGCATGCCGGGGAGCCGGACCGTGACGAGGAGACCGCCGTCGGGGCGGGGGACGAGGTCGAGGGTCCCGTCATGGGCGCGGACGATGCTGTGCACGATGGCCAGGCCGAGGCCGACGCCCGCGTGCTCGTCGGTACGTACGCGTTCCGTTCCGCGCTGGAAGGGTTCGGTGAGGGTCGGTACCAGGTCCGGCGGGAGGGGCCGGCCCGTGTTCTCGACCCGCAGCACGCTCGTGTCGCCCTCCGCCTCTGTGTGGACCGTCACGGTGCCGCCGGCGGGGAGGTTGTGGACGACGGCGTTCTGGACGAGGTTCGTCACCATCCGCAGCAGGAGCTCCGCCGAGCCGCTGGTCCGGGCCGCCCCGCCGGTGACGTCGAGCGTGATCCGGCGCTGTTCGGCGAGGGGAAGGAGCGTTTCGGCGGCTTCCTCGGCGACGAGGGAGAGATCGACGCTCTCGCGGGTGAAGTTTCCGCTGTCGCCGCGGCTGAGCAGCAGCAGGGCCTCGGTGAGGTCGATCGCCCGTGTGTTGACGGTGTGCAGCCGCTCGATGACTTCGCCGAGGTCCCGTGTGGGGTCCTTGCGGGCGATGTCGAGGAGCGTCCGCGAGATGGCCAGCGGGGTGCGCAGTTCGTGGGAGGCGTTCGCGGCGAACCTCTGCTGCTCGGCGACGTGCGACTCGAGTTGCCGGAGCATCGAGTCGAACGCGTCGGAGAGTTCGCGGAATTCGTCCTGGCGGCCCTTCATGCGGATCCGGTGGGACAGCGACCCGCTCCCGGCCATCCGGGCCGCGTCCGTGATCTGCGTGAGCGGTGCGAGCATCCGGCCCGCGAGGATCCATCCCCCGACGAGGCCGAACACGAGCAGGAAGGCCATCGCCACGGCCGCGGCGGGGAAGAAGGTGCGCACCAGGAGGTAGCGGTTGGGCGAGACCCCGAGAAGCCCCTGGGGGTTGTCGGGTACGTAGCGCAGCAGGAACCCCCACACCACGGCCAGCAGGAGAGCGCCGGCGACGGCGAGGAACCCGGCGTAGCTGAGGGTGAGTTTCAGCCGGACGCTGAGCCCTCGGCGTCTATCCATGCGTACTGCCGGGGCGGGTCGTGTCGGAGCCGGTCCGGATGCGGTAGCCGACACCCGGAACCGTGGCGATGATCCATGGTTCGCCGAGCCGTTTGCGCAGTGCGGAGACGGTGATGCGCACGGCGTTGGTGAGGGGATCGGCGTTCTCGTCCCAGGCCCGTTCCAGCAGCTCTTCGGCGCTGACGACCCCGCCCTCGGCGGCGACGAGGACTTCGAGGACGGCGAACTGTTTGCGGGTGAGCGCGACGTAGCGTCCGTCGCGGAAGACCTCCCGGCGGAAGGGGTCGACTCGCAGGCCCGCGATCTCGCGGACCGGGGGCCGGGCGTACGCGCGTCTGCGGTCGAGCGCCCTCAGCCGCAGCACGAGCTCCCGCAGCTCGAACGGTTTGGTGAGGTAGTCGTCGGCGCCGAGCCCGAACCCGGAAGCCTTGTCGTCGATCCGGTCGGCGGCGGTGAGCATGAGGATGGGGATTCCGCTGCCGGAGGCGACGATGCGCCGGGCGACCTCGTCGCCGGAGGGGCCGGGGATGTCGCGGTCGAGGACCGCGAGGTCGTAGGAGTGGACGCCGAGCAGTTCCAGGGCGGAGTCGCCGTCGCCGGCGATGTCGGCGGCGATCGCCTCCAGCCGCAGACCGTCCCGGACGGCTTCGGCCAGGTAGGGCTCGTCCTCCACGATCAGTACGCGCATGTCCGAAGCCTAAGCAGCGGAACATATCGCCGACGTATGCGAAGACGTGTGCACACCGGACACGCGACTCAGCCCGCCGCCAGCGCGGGGCGAGGCCGGTCCGACGGCGCTTGCGCCGTCGTGCGCCACCAGCGGCGCGAGGCGAGCGCGGCCAGTACGGCGCCGGCGGCGTTGACCAGCACGTCGTCCACGGAGGACACCCGGTCGAGCCGCAGCACGTACTGCGCGGTTTCGACCAGGACCGAGCAGCCCGCCCCGAGCGCCAGGATCCGGGGAACGGAGGCGAGCGCCGCGAACCGCATCGGGGCGAAGAAGCCCAGCGCCGCGAAGACCAGCAGATTGCCGACGATCCCGAGGGTCCCCATCGTGACCAGGTCCCGCAGCGGTACGAGGCTCACCCGGGCGGGGACGGTGCCGGCCCCGCCGCCCGGCATCATGGTCATCCAGAGGAACGGCAGCGTCCCGTGGACCATGCCCACCTCGGCCAGCGACAACCGCCACGCCGATGTGACGCCGGCGGCACGCCGACGGAGCGCCAGAGCCCACGCCACCAGAGCGGCCAACGGCAGCGCGACCAAGGTCATGAGCACCACGCCGTTGAAGGTGTCGAAGCAGCCGTGCCACCGGCCCGCCACGCACCTCGGGGCGGACATCATGAGCGGCCCCCGCACGGCGAACAGGCCGCTCGCCAGGCCGAGGATCGCCAGGCCGAGGAGCACGATCCTGCGCGTGCGGCGGGGCGCTGCCGACACGGATGGATTGTGGTTCATGCCGCCATTGGAGACCGCGGCCCGTTGCGGTGTCGTATGCGATTTCCGATACGCCCGCGATACGTGGTCCCGGCAGCAGGCAACTGGCGGCCTGGAGAACGGCTCGATCCACTTCGGATCATCCCCACAACAGGCACACCAGTTGAGGGGTGACCTTCAGGCCGAGCGTGTCAGGTCCGACGGCCGGACCGGATCCGCGAACGGCTCCCCCCGGCCGTACCGCGCCACCTCCTCCAGCGCCTGGTCCGCCATCCGGTGCAGCTCGTTGCCCAACGAGCCCGCCACATGCGGGGTGAGGAGGACGTTGGGCAGCGTCCAGAGCGGTGAGTCCGGCGGAGGGAGCTCCGGGTCCGTGACGTCGAGTACCGCGTGGAGCCGGCCTCGGCGCAGGTGGGGGAGGAGGGCCGACTCGTCGATCAGGGAGCCGCGGGCGGTGTTGATCAGGGTCGCGCCGTCGGGCATCGAGGCCAGCTGCGGCGCGCCGATCATCCGGTACGTGGCGGGGAGCTGCGGCGCGTGGACGGAGACGATCGAGCTCCGGGCGCACAGCGCGTCGAGGTCGACCAGCTCCACGCCGAGCGCGCGGGCCTCGGCCGTCTCCATGTACGGGTCGTACAGCAGCACCTCGAAGTCGAAGGGGCGCAGCAGGTCGATGACCCGGCGGCCGATCCGGGAGGCGCCGATCAGGCCGACCGTGCGCCGGTAGTTGCCCCAGGCCGCCGACTCCGCCGTCCAGGCGTCGTCGGCCCGGACCGCCCCGTACCGCAGGGAGGAGGGGAGGATCCGCTTCCCCGCGAAGAGGATCGCGGCGAGCGTGTACTCGGCGACGGGAAGCGCGTTGGCCGCCGCCGCGGAGGTGACCGCGAGGCCGCGCTTCCAACAGGCGTCCGTGATGTGGTGCTTCACCGAGCCGGCCGCGTGGACGACCGCCCGGAGGCGGGGCGCGCGGTCCAGGACGGCGGCCGTCAGGGGTGGCGCGCCCCAGCAGGTGAGGAGGACCTCGGCCTCGGCGAGGGCGGCGGCGACGCGCGGGCCGGGCGCGGTGAGGTCGTGGGCGACGAGGTGGGCGTCGGTGCGGGTGAGGGCGGTGAGTCGGGCGCGGTGGGCGTCGGTCAGCAGCCGTTCGGCGACGCCGGGGCCCATGGAGAGCAGGAGGGACGGGTGGTTGTCAGTGGCGGGGTGCATCGTGGAACCCGGGCTCCTCACTTGACGCTGCCGGCGGTCAGACCGGCCTTCCAGTGGCGCTGCAGGGAGACGAAGGCGACGACGAGTGGGACGACGGCGAGCAGGGATCCGGTGACGACGAGGGGGTAGAAGTCGGGCTCCGCGTGGGCGTTGCTGTTCCACGCGTACAGACCGAGGCTCAGCGGGTACAGCTTCTGGTCCGAGAGCATCACCAGAGGGAGGAAGAAGTTGTTCCAGATGGCGGTGAACTGGAAGAGGAAGACGGTCACGAAGCCCGGCATGATCATGCGCAGACCGATCGACCAGAAGGTGCGCAGCTCGCCCGCGCCGTCGATGCGGGCGGCCTCCAGCGCCTCGTCGGGGATGTAGCCGGAGCTGAAGACCCGGGAGAGGTAGACCCCGAAGGGGTTGACCAGGACGGGGATCAGCACGGCCCAGTACGTGTTGACGACGCCCACCTCGCTGGCGAGGAGGTACATGGGCAGCGCGAGCGCAGTGGTGGGGACGAGCACGCCCAGGAGCACGAGGCCGAAGAGCTTCTCCTTGCCCCGGAAGTGGTACTTGTCGAAGGCATAGCCCGCGGCGACGCTGACCAGGGAGCAGGCGAGGGCGCCCAGGCCCGCGTAGAGCAGGCTGTTGGCGTACCAGTGGAAGTAGATGCCGTCGTTGTACTCGGCGAGGCGCGAGAGGTTCCCGCCGAGGTCGAAGCCCTCGAAGGAGAAGGCGTTGCCGGCCAGCAGGCCGCCCGCGTCCTTGGTGGCGGCGGTCAGCAGCCAGACGAGCGGGAAGAGCATGTAGACGACGGCGAGGACGAGCGCGCCGTTGACGGCGGTCTTCGAGAGCCAGACGTTCGTGGGGCGGGTGCGGGACGGGCTCATGCGCGCTTCCCCTTCCGGCGGCCGGTCAGTCGGGTGACGGCGAAGGAGAGCAGCGCCGCGGTCAGGGCCAGCAGGACGGACGCGGCGGCGGCCAGTCCGTAGTCGTTGCGGTCGAAGGCCGCGGTGTAGGCGTACATGTTCGGCGTCCAGGTCGAGGTGACGGCGGAGCCCGTTCCCTTGTTGAGGATCAGCGGCTCGGTGAACAGCTGGAGGGAGCCGATGATCGTGAAGAGGCAGACCATCAGGAGCGAGGCGCGGATCAGCGGGATCTTGATGCTGAAGGCGATGCGCCAGGAGCCGGCGCCGTCGACGGTGGCCGCCTCCAGGACGGAGCGGTCGATGGCCTGCAGGGCGGCGTAGAAGATCACCATGTTGTAGCCGAGCCACTCCCACAGCGCGATGTTGACGATGGAGGGCAGTGCGCCTTCGGGTGAGAAGAAGTCGAAGCCGATCCCGCCGGCCTCCATCGCCTTCACGACCGGGCTGAGTTGGGGTGTGTAGAGGTAGACCCAGATCAGCGCGGCGATGATGCCGGGGACGGCGTGCGGCAGGAAGAGCGCGAGCTGGAAGAAGCGGCGGGCGCGGGCGAGCGCCGAGTCGAGCAGGAGGGCGAGGCCGAGGGCCCCGGCGAGCAGCAGCGGAATGTAGAAGAGGCAGTATCCGAGCAGTACGCCGAAGCCCTCGCGGAAGGCCCGGTCACCCAGTGCCGCGGTGTAGTTGTCGAGCCCGCTGAAGACGGTCTCGGTGCCGCCGAAGCCCAGCCCCGACTGCTTCTCGGTGAACAGGCTGAGCCAGACCGCGTATCCGATCGGCACGACCATCACCGCGACGAACAGGGCGAAGAAGGGGGTCAGCAGGAACGCTGCGGCACGGGTGCGGGCGTTCATCCGGTCAGCCCTCGACCTTCAGGCCGCGCTTCGTGAGCTCGGCGACCGTCGCCTGGTGTCCGGTCCTGATCGCGTCGGCGATCGTCGGGCCGCCCTTGGTGACCTTGCCGAACTGGTCCTTGATGGCCGTGTTGGTGGTGCCTGTGGTGGGTCCCCAGGTCCAGTTCGGGTTGATGGAGGCGGCGGACTGCTCGAAGAGGGCGTAGATGTCCTGGCCGCCGTAGTAGCTCGCGTCGAAAGCGGCCTTGGCGACCGGGCGCAGCGCGGCCGCGGCGGGGAAGGCGCTGGAGGTGCCGGAGGCGATACGGGCCTTGACGCCGGCCTCGGTGGTGGCCATCCACTCGGCGAACTCGACGGCCGCCGCGGTCTTCTTGCTGTCCTTGGTCACGGCGAAGGTGGTGCCGCCGAGGATTCCGCTCGCGGGCTTGCCGTCCCAGCTGGGCACGGGCGCCACGGCCCACTTGCCGTTCTGCTCGGGCAAGGTGCCCTTGAGGACGCCCGCGCCCCAGGACGCGCCGAGGTAGCCGATGGTGGTGCCGTTCTTGAGCGAACCGGTCCACTCGGGGCTGAACGAGGCGTTCTTGTGGACGAGGTCGGCGTCGACCAGGCCCTGCCAGTAGTCGGCGACCTTGGTGGTGGCCGGGTCGGTGGTGTTGATCTTCCAGGTGTCGTTCTCGGCCTTGAACCACTGGGCGCCGGCCTGCCAGGTCATCGCCTCGAAGGTGGTCGGGTCGTCGGGGAAGAAGGTGGCGATACGGGCCTTGGCGTCGGCCTTCTTCACCTTCTCCGCGGCGGCCTTGAACGCGTCCCACGTCGTGGGGACCTCGACCTTGTACTTCGCGAAGAGGTCCTTGCGGTAGTAGAAGGCCTGCGGGGCGGCGTCGAAGGGGACGGCCCAGGTCTTGCCGCCGAGGGTGGTGAGCTCCACCGCCTGGGGGAGCAGCTTGCTCCGGTCGGCCTCGGTGAACTCGCCGCCGATGTCCTGCAGGGCGCCGGAGCTGACGAACTCGGGGAGCGAGGGGTACTCGATGGAGACCAGGTCGGGCGCGTTGCCCGCCTTGACGGCGTTGGAGATCTTGGCGTAGCCGCCGGCGTTGCCGGAGGGGATCTCCTCGAACTTCACCTGAATGTTCTTGTGGGAGGCGTTGAAGGCGTCGACCACGTCCTTCGAGCCCTTGGCCCAGCCCCAGAAAGTGATGGTCACGGGCCCGTTCGACGCGGCGTCGGTACCGCCTGCACCGCCGCCACAGGCCGTCAGAACGGCGAGGGCGGTGGCGGTTCCGGCTATGACACGGGACGTTCTGCTCCAAGTACGGCTCACGACACGGCTCCTGAGGACGGGGGCGACACGGGGTGTGTGGCCGTGATCCTGTGACCGTTTATGAGCGAAGTCAAGAGCGAAAGATTGATTGATCGAAAATGGATCGAATCGATCAGGCGGGACGAACCCCCGAGGGAGCCCCGCAGGAGGCTCGCACGCGCAGCCGCGGCAGCAGGCTCAGATGGCGTCGCGCCGGCTCCTCGTCGGGGCCCCCGTACGCCTCCGTCAAGCGTTCCACCAGCAGTTCCGTGGCATGCCTGCCGACCTGGCGCTTGGGCGGGGCGACCGCCGTCAGCGGGGTGTCGGCGAGCGCGGCGACCTCGTCGTCGTACGCGATCAGGGCCAGGTCCTCCGGGACCTTCACCCCCAGGTCCGCCAGGCGCTGGACGATCTCGATCGCGTCCACGTCGTTGTGGACCACGGCCGCGCTCACCCGGCCGGAGGACACCGCCTCGAACAGGGCCCGTACGGCGCGCTCGAACCCCTGCGGGTCCTGATCGGCCGGTACCGAATCGATCACCGGGCCGGGGGCGTCGAGGCCCAGCGTGCCCAGCGCCTCGGCGTACCCGGCGCGCACCGCGAGCGCCGTCGGGCTGTCGCCGCGGGCCACGAGCAGAGGGGTGCCGTGGCCCAGTTCCAGCAGGTGGCGCAGGGCGAGCAGGACGCCGTGACCGTGGTCGGAGACCACCCGGTCCAGGGCGTCCAGGGGTGTGCCGGGGTCGGCTCTGCGCTCCAGGAGCACGGTGGGTACGGGCAGTTCGGCCAGCCAGTCCCCGTATGCGAGCCGGTCCTCGGGCCCGCGCCAGCCGGGCGCCACGAGCACCCCCTCGGCGCCGGCCGCGAGCAGGCCCTCGGTGCGCGCGCGGTCCTCCTCCGGCCGGTAGTCCGAGATCCGCAGCACCAGCCGGGCCCCGGCCCGCGCCGCGGCCTCGTGCGCACCGCGGATGACCTCGGCGAAGTAGTACGTGGCGGAGGGTGCGAGCAGCCCGAGCACCAGCCCCTCGCCGGAACGCCGCGCGCCCGGATCGCCCTGGCGGTCGGGCCGCTCGGGCCGTTCCGGCCGCTCGGGCCAGGAGACCTGGCCGTGCACCCGGTCGAGCAGCCCCTTGGTCGCCAGCGCCTCGACATCGCGGCGGGCGGTGACGGGGGAGACCCCGAGGAGCGTGGCCAGGTCGGCGACGCGCGCCGTACCGCGCTCGCGCACCAGGGCCAGCAGTCGGTCGTGTCGTTCGGCGGCACTCTCACGCACGGCGTGTCTCCCCCTTGCGGTGTGGGTGGTCCGGCGGTCCGCCGGCCTTGTCGTCAGACCTTCTCACGCCGAATGATCGAATCGAAGGTTGTTCGATCATTCGGTCCGAAACGTTGACGTTCGATCGAGGCGCGTCCATGATTCCCGGCGACGCCGAAGTCCGCCTCAGGGAGCATCATGCCCACGCCGCCCGAGAACCGTGAGCTCAGCCCGTTCACCGGCTGGACCCGCGCCCACTGGGAGGACACCGCCGACCGTCTCCTCCTCGCCGTACGGCCGTACGCCTCGCCCCGCCACGGACTCGTCGACCTGCCGGGCCCCCGCCCCAGCTGGTCCGGCGTCCGCTCCGACGGCCTCGAAGGCCACGCCCGTACGTTCCTCCTCGCCGCCCTCCGCGTCGCGGGAGCCCGGGGCGAGGACCCGCACGGCCATCTCGCCTTCCACGCCGAGGGCCTCGCCGCCGGCACGGAGGCCCCGGGCGGCGACGGCCCCGACTCCTGGCCGCTCCTCACCGACGTACGCCAGGCAGTCGTCGAATCCGCCTCCGTCGCCCTCGGACTGCGGCTGACCCGCCCCTGGCTCTGGGACACCCTCGACGACCGCACCCGGCAGCGCGCCGTCGAGTGGCTGCTGCCCGCCCTCGAACCCTCCCCGGTCGACAACAACTGGTGGCTCTTCGGCCTCACCGTCGCCGGCTTCCTCCAGGACGCCGGCATCGAGACCGACCGCGCCGCCGCCACCATCGACCGCTCCCTCGAACGCATCGAGAAGTGGTACCTCGGCGACGGCTGGTACAGCGACGGCGACAACCGCGCCTTCGACCACTACAACGCCTGGGCGCTGCACCTCTATCCGGTCCTCCACGCCCACCTCGCCGGCGACCAGGACCTCCTCGACCGCTACGGGCCCCGGCTGCGGCGCCACCTCGACGACTACGCCCACCTCTTCGACGGCGACGGAGCCCCCCTCCCGTACGGCCGCTCCCTCACCTACCGCTTCGCCGCGGCCGCCGCCCCCTGGCTCGGAGCCCTCACCGGACACACCCCGCTCACCCCCGGCGCCACCCGCCGCCTCGCCTCCGGGACACTCCGGTACTTCCTCGACCGGGGCGCCACCGACGAGCACAACCTGCTCACCCTCGGCTGGCACGGCCCGTACGAACCCGTCGTCCAGAGCTACTCGGGACCCGCCTCCCCGTACTGGGCCGCCAAGGGCTTCCTCGGCCTGCTCCTCCCCGCCGACCACCCGGCCTGGACCGACGCCGAAGAACCCCTCCCCGCCGAACGCGCCGACACCGTGCGCCCCGTCGCCCCGGCCGGCCTGCTCATCCAGTCCACCGCGGCCGACGGACTCGTCCGCCTCCACAACCACGGCAGCAACCATGTGAACAGCGACCCGTCCGGCCCCGACGACTCCGGCTACGCGCGCTACGCCTACTCCACCCGCACCGGCCCCACCACCCCGCCCGACCAGCCCGACAACCACTTCGCCCTGGTCCTCGACGGCAGGGTCACCCGGCGCGGCCCCGCGACTCCCCTCGGCACCGGTCCCGGCTGGGCCGCCTCCCTGCACACCCCGCTCCCCGGCATCCGGATCCTCTCCGCGACCCTGGCCCACGGCCGGGCCGAGGTCCGCGCCCACCTCGTCCTCGGCGCGCCCGACGGGACTCCCGTACGTCAGACCGGCTGGGCCACCACCCCGGAGGGCCCCACGGCCCAACTCCACCCGGTCCACGGCTTTCCACCGGCCACCGAGCCCGTCGAACTGGCCACCGGCTCCACGCTCCAGGCCGGCCCGGCCACCCGTACCGCCGCGCTGCACGGCTCCACCGGCGGCCCCGAGAGCCTGTTCGTCACCCTTGCGTCACTCACCGCCGAGCCCGACCCGGCGCCCGCGTCCACCCTCGCAGCCGTCCAGGTCACGGGCCGCACGCTGCACGTGACCTGGCAGAACGGAACGACGACCCACCTCGACCTCGCAGCCCACCCCCACCCACCCCGTTGCGGGTAATCGTCCCGCTGGTTGCTGGTTGCTGGTTGCTGGGGCTGGGGCTGGGGCTGGGGGTCACTTCGGTCCGTACTTGCGGCCCGCCTTGGAGGACACCCCTCCGAGCAGACCGCGGGGCGCCAGCTTCACCACACCCATCAGCGCCTTGTAGCGGGGGTCCGGGATGGACAGCGTCTTGCCCCGCGCCAGATCGCCCAGCGCCGTCGCCACCAACTTGTCCGCGTCGAGCCACATCCAGCCCGGGATGTTGTCCGTCCCCATCCCGGCCCGCTCGTGGAACTCCGTCCGGACGAAGCCCGGGCAGAGCGCCATCAGCCGCACCCCTGTACCCCCGAGATCCCGCGCCGCGCCCTGGGTGAACTGCACGACCCACGCCTTCGACGCCCCGTACGTGCCACGCGGGACGAACGCGGCGACCGAGGCCACGTTCACCACCCCGCCCCGGCCGCGCGTCCGCATCGACTCCGCCGCGGCCGACGTCAGCCGCAGCACCGCCTCGCAGTGCACCGTCAACATCTTCAACTCGTCGGCCATGGAGACTTCCAGGAACCGGCCCTTGTTGCCGAAACCGGCGTTGTTCACCAGCAGGTCCACCGGCTGTCTCGCATCGGAGAGCCGGGCCTCCACGGCCGCGATGCCCTTCTCTTCGGCCAGATCGGCCGCCAGCACCTCGGCCTCGATGCCGTGCCGGTCGTGCAGTTCGGTCGCCTGCTCGCGCAGTCTCTTCACATCGCGGGCCACGAGCACCACATCGTGACCGTCCGCCGCCAGCCTCCGCGCGAAGGCGGCCCCGATGCCCGCCGTCGCGCCCGTGATCAATGCAGTCGTCATACGCGGCACGTTAGTGCCCCGGGCCGGGACCCCGGCGGTCAGGAGCCGGTGCCGTACTTCTCCGTGTACGTGCGCGCGAGACGGAGCAGACCCGACTCCATCCACTCGGCCGCGACCAGCGTGCTCGGCAGCAGCGCGCGCTCGGTGGTCGCGGCCCGGTGCAGGAGCGCGACCGTGACGGCGTGCGCGGGCCGGTGCACGACCGCCACCGCGTCGCCGGCCGCGATCTCGCCCGGCTCGATCACCCGCAGCAGCGCGCCAGGACCGGCGGACGACCGGGTGAAGCGGCGGACCCACCCCTTCTCCTGGACGAAGCCCTCGAACGTACGGCAGGGGATCCGGCCGCCCGTCACTTCGAGGACCACGTCCGATCCGACCCGCCAACGCTCTCCGATCAGAGCTCCGTTCACATCGAGCCCGAGGGTGGTGAGGTTCTCGCCGAACGAGCCGTTGGCCAGCGGCCGGCCCAGCTCCTGCTCCCAGGCGTCCATGTCCTCGCGCGCGAAGGCGGTCACGGCCCGGTCGTCGCCGCCGTGGAAGCGCAGGTCGCACACCGCGTCCCCGGCGAGCCCGCTCGCCCCGACCCCGCGCGCGCTCGGAGCCTCGACCCGTACCCGTCCCTCGACCGGACGCTTGTCGATCCCCGACATTCCCGTGGGGGAGTCGGTGTACGGCACGGCCTCGGCCCGTCCGGCATTCACGCTGATCAGCTTCATGACGGCACCCTAGGCGAGCCGGCCTCAAAGTCAGGAATGAATATTCGCCGCGAGGCCCAAGACTCGCTTATGCTCGACCCATGATCGAGGCCCGCCATCTCCGCGTCCTGCGCGCCGTCGCCGCGACCGGCTCCTTCTCCGCCGCCGCGCGCGAACTCGGCTGCACCCAGCCCGCGGTGAGCCAGCAGATGAAGGCGCTCGAATCCTCCGCCGGAACGCCCCTGCTGATCCGGACCGGCCGCGAGATGCGGCTCACCCAGGCGGGCGAGACGCTGGTCAGGCACGCCTCGGGCATCCTCGCGGGCCTCACGGCCGCCGAGGAGGAGGTGGCCGCCATCGCCGGCCTGCGCGCCGGCCGCGTCCGCCTGGTCTCCTTCCCCAGCGGCAGCTCCACCCTGGTCCCCACCGCCCTCGCCGCCCTGCGCGCGGCGCACCCGGGCACCCGGGTCTCGCTGGTGGAGGCCGAGCCGCCGCGCTCGGTGGAGATGCTGCGGGAGGGCGACTGCGACCTGGCGCTTGCCTTCCGCTACGGCGCGGGCCCCGACGAGTGGAACGACCTCGTCGTCCGTCCCCTGCTCGCCGACCGCCTGGTCGGCCTCGTGCCGGAGGCACACCGGCTCGCCGACGCCGAGTCGGTGAGCATCGCCGAACTGGCCGACGAGTCCTGGATCGCCGGCTGCCCGCGCTGCCGCCGCCAGCTCGTGGACGTCTGCGAGGAGGCGGGGTTCACCCCGCGCATCGACTTCGCGACCGACGACTACCCGGCCGTGGTGGGGCTCGTGGGGGCCGGCCTGGGCGTGGCCGTCCTGCCCGAGCTCGCGATCGAGTCCGTACGCCCCAAGGGCGCGCGGACCGTGGCGGTGGAGCCGGCCGTGGAGCGCGAGATCGTCGCCCTCACGCTGCCGGACCTGGCCCAGGTCCCGGCCGTCGCGGCGACCCTCGACGAACTGACGCGGGCGGCCACGCGCGCGTAGGTGTCCGTGCGGCGAGGCGCGTCCCGCGGCCACGCGCGGGTACGCGTCGTCTGTGCGGGCACGCGCAGGTTGGGCCTTTCGCGAGGCCATGCGCGCTCAGTGCCGCATGTGGCCGCCCTTCATACCGGCCACGCGCGCGTAGTGCCCTTCGTGCGGCCACGCCGCCCCACGCGTGCGGGCGCACCGCCGCTTCCGCGCCGCACGCCCCCGGGCCGCGTGCGGCGCGGCTCCGTGAGACCGGGTGGGATGCGTACCCGGCCCGTTCCCAGCGCGAGAAGAAACGTTCCTTCAGGCCTTCAGGCGCGCCCCACGCCTGCCGAACTCGATGCCGATGCCGTGATCAGGCGGTTGCGGGCTCGTCCCATGAGCTCTTCGCGTTCGTCCTCGGTGAGGCCGCCCCAGACGCCGTAGGGCTCCCGCACGGCGAGTGCGTGTGCCGCGCACTCCGCGCGTACCGGGCACCGCATGCAGACCTCTTTCGCCGAGTTCTCACGCGCACTCCGTGCCGCGCCGCGCTCTCCCTCGGGGTGGAAGAACAGGGAACTGTCGACTCCGCGGCAGGCCGCGAGCAGCTGCCAGTCCCACAGATCGGCGTTGGGTCCGGGAAGGCGGGAGAAATCTGCCATTGCGCTTGTCCCCTTGAAACCGTGTCGAACGGATAGGTGGGCGGGTGGATGGCTGATGATCCGGGGGCCCTTCGCCCCCCATGGGTCTCGCGTACCCGCTCTCACGGGCACGACCCGACCGTACAACTACTATCTAAGTAGATGTAAATATGACTCATTGCGAATCTAGCCACAGACACTGCGAAAAGGGAAGAAAACCCGCTAAATGGGGCATAGCTTCCGGGTGATGGGCAGATGACCTGCGTGGCTCTCCTCCGCGCACGCTCCCTCACGTAGAGTGCCGAAGGCGGCCGTCCGGCCCGTAACTCTTTCGAGTGACCGTCGTTGAGTGTGCGGAGGCGGTTGAAGGAACAAGTGCTCGGGCAGGTGTCCGAGGGCGTCAACCGCACAGGTGACGATACGTACCAGCCCTGGAGGCTTAAGGTGACGCGCATCAGCTGCGGAGGGCGGCCATGACATCCGTCCTCGTCTGCGACGACTCCCCGCTTGCCCGAGAGGCGCTTCGCCGCGCGGTCGCGACCGTGCCCGGCGTGGAGCGCGTGACCACCGCGGCCAACGGCGAGGAAGTCCTCCGCCGCTGGGGCGCGGACCGCTCGGACCTGATTCTGATGGACGTACGCATGCCCGGTCTGGGCGGCGTGGAGACCGTCCGTCGGCTGCTGTCCGCGGACCCCGGCGCCCGCATCATCATGCTCACGGTCGCGGAGGACCTGGACGGTGTCGCGCTCGCGGTCGCCGCGGGCGCCCGCGGCTATCTGCACAAGGACGCCTCGCGCGCCGAGCTGCGGGCCACGGTCACCCAGGCCCTCGCCGACCCGACCTGGCGGCTCGCCCCGCGCCGGCTGCGGTCCGCCGAGATGGGTGCGGCGCCGACGCTCACCGCGCGTGAGATCCAGGTGCTGGAGGGCATGAGCCACGGCCGGTCGAACGCGGAGATCGGGCGCGAGCTCTTCCTCTCCGAGGACACGGTCAAGACCCACGCCCGAAGGCTGTTCAAGAAGCTGGGCGCGTCGGACCGGGCGCACGCGGTCGCCCTCGGGTTCCGCTGGGGCCTGGTCCGCTAGTCGAAGCCCTGCCGCGGCGGCCTCGTGTCCCCGTTGCGGCAGCGGTGTGCCACCCCGCGGCGGGAGCGCTCGTATCGGCGCTGCGGAGCAAGGCTTGTGGGCCCGGCGGGACCTCCTGTGGGGCCCTGCTTGGCGGCTCGCGTCCCCGGTGCGGAGCGGCCGGTGTCCCCGCGGTGGAGCTGCTTCGGTCCCCGCCGCGGAGCAGCTTGTGTCACTTACGCGCGGGATGCCGCATCCTTGAGGGTGTGGAGTTCCTCGGGGACGAGTCGATCGAGCGGGAGGGGAGGGCGCAGGAGATGAGTTCCAGCGCACCTACTCATAACGCTTCGGTGCACAACTACGAACGCGGTGCCGCGGATTCTCAGGCGTCAAGGCACCATGGAGCGATGCGCGACGACGAGACCACGGTGATCGGTGCACTCGTTCACCGTGCCGTCGAGGGCGACGAGCAGGCGACGCACGACCTTCTGGCGCGTGTGCACCCGCTCGCCCTGCGCTATTGCCGGACGCGGCTGAACCGGTTGCCCGGTGATGCTCGCCACTTTGTCGAGGACCTCGCGCAGGAGGTCTGTGTCGCCGTCCTGATGGCGCTGCCGCGCTACAAGGACACGGGCAGGCCGTTCGAGGCCTTCGTCTTCGCCATCGCCGGACACAAGGTCGCCGATCTGCAGCGGGCCGCGATGCGGCACCCGGGCTCGACGGCCGTGCCCTCCGACGAGATGCCGGAGCGCCCCGACGACTCCCTCGGCCCCGAGGAGCGCGCGCTGCTCAGCGACGATGCCGAATGGGCCAAGAAGCTGCTCGCCAACCTCCCGGAGAACCAGCGCGAGCTGCTCGTGCTCCGCGTCGCGGTCGGGCTCACCGCGGAGGAGACCGGGCAGATGCTCGGGATGTCTCCGGGGGCCGTCCGGGTGGCGCAGCACCGCGCGCTCAGCCGGCTGCGCGCACTGGCCGAGCAGTAAGGGTCGGCGAGGGCCGGTGGCCCTCACGTATACGTACGAACGTCCAAAGCTGCTCTCTGATCTTGATCGTGGAATGAGACACCGTCGAGGCCCGTTAGCATGGACATCCGCACCGATCAAGGCCATTGGGGAAGGTGTCATGACTGCAAACGTCGACGGAGTGCCCGGTAAATTCGCGACACTCGGGCTGACCTACGACGACGTCCTGCTGCTGCCGGGGGCATCCGAGGTGCTTCCCAACGCGGTCGACACCTCGTCCCGTATCTCCCGCAACGTCCGGGTCAACATCCCGCTGCTCTCGGCGGCGATGGACAAGGTGACCGAGTCCCGCATGGCGATCGCGATGGCCCGTCTGGGCGGCGTCGGCGTACTGCACCGCAATCTCTCGGTCGAGGACCAGGTCAACCAGGTCGACCTGGTCAAGCGCTCCGAGTCCGGCATGGTCACGGACCCGATCACCGTGCACCCGGAGGCGACGCTCGCCGAGGCGGACGCCCTGTGCGCGAAGTTCCGCATCAGCGGTGTCCCCGTCACCAACCCGGACGGCAAGCTGCTGGGCATCGTGACCAACCGCGACATGGCCTTCGAGAGCGACCGCAGCCGTCAGGTCCGCGAGGTCATGACGCCGATGCCGCTGGTCACCGGCAAGGTCGGCATCTCCGGCGTCGACGCCATGGAGCTGCTGCGCCGCCACAAGATCGAGAAGCTGCCGCTGGTCGACGACGAGGGCGTGCTCAAGGGCCTGATCACCGTCAAGGACTTCGTCAAGGCGGAGAAGTACCCGAACGCCGCCAAGGACGCCGAGGGCCGCCTGCTCGTCGGTGCCGCCGTGGGCGCCAGCCCCGAGGCGCTGGAGCGTGCCCAGGCGCTCGCCGCCGTCGGGGTGGACTTCCTGGTCGTCGACACCTCGCACGGCCACAACAGCAACGCCCTGAGCTGGATGGCGAAGATCAAGTCGAGCGTGAAGGTCGACGTGATCGGCGGCAACGTCGCCACGCGTGACGGCGCGCAGGCGTTGATCGACGCCGGTGTCGACGGCATCAAGGTCGGCGTGGGTCCCGGCTCGATCTGCACCACCCGCGTGGTCGCGGGCATCGGCGTCCCGCAGGTCACCGCCATCTACGAGGCCTCTCTCGCGGCCCGTCCCGCCGGTGTCCCGCTGATCGGTGACGGCGGTCTGCAGTACTCCGGCGACATCGGCAAGGCGCTGGCCGCCGGCGCCGACACCGTGATGCTCGGCAGCCTCCTCGCGGGCTGTGAGGAGTCGCCCGGCGAGCTGCTCTTCATCAACGGCAAGCAGTTCAAGTCGTACCGCGGCATGGGCTCGCTCGGCGCCATGCAGTCCCGCGGCCAGGGCAGGTCGTACTCGAAGGACCGCTACTTCCAGGCCGAGGTCGCCTCCGACGACAAGCTCGTGCCCGAGGGCATCGAGGGCCAGGTGCCCTACCGCGGCCCGCTGGCCAACGTGCTGCACCAGCTCGTCGGCGGTCTCCGCCAGACCATGGGCTATGTGGGCGCGGCCACCGTCGCGGAGATGGAGTCCAAGGGCCGGTTCGTCCGGATCACCTCGGCGGGCCTCAAGGAGAGCCACCCGCACGACATCCAGATGACGGTCGAGGCGCCGAACTACAGCAGGAAGTAACAGAGCGCGACGCGTGGGGGGGGGGGGGGGGCGGGGGGGGGGGGCCCCCCCCCCGGGGGGGGGGGGGGTGTGTTGGTGGGCCGAGCCATACGAAGAGCAACCAACACACA
>NZ_JBHWBS010000086.1:0-34716 GCF_042735655.1 Streptomyces sp. NPDC059567
GCGGGGCGGCGCGGGGGCGGGGCGTGGCGGGGGCGCCCGGCGCGACCGGGCGGCGCGCCCGCCGCGCGCCCCCCTGGGCCTCCCCGCGGGCGCTGCCCCGCCCCCGACCCGGCCGGGGCGGGGTCCCCCGTGGGGGGGGCCCCCCCCTTCGCCGTATCCGTCGCCCTCAGTCGCGGAAAGCCTCGGCGTGGCCCTTGGCCAGGTGCAGGTACATCTCCGCGTTGAGGCGGATACCGGCCTGCTCCTCCTCGGTCAGCGGGCGCCGGACCTTGGCCGGGACGCCCGCCACCAGCGAACCCGGCGGGATCTCCATCCCCTGGGGGACGAGCGCCTGCGCGGCGACGAGCGAACCGGCGCCGATGCGGGCCCCGTTCAGGATCGTGGCGCCCATGCCGACCAGGACGTCGTCCTCGATCGTGCAGCCGTGCACGGTCGCGTTGTGGCCGACCGTCACGCGGTCGCCGATCGTGACCGGGAAGCCGGGG
This sequence comes from Streptomyces sp. NPDC059567, assembly GCF_042735655.1. NCBI lineage: Bacteria > Bacillati > Actinomycetota > Actinomycetes > Kitasatosporales > Streptomycetaceae > Streptomyces > Streptomyces sp. NPDC059567. The sequence goes on from NZ_JBHWBS010000086.1 coordinate 486, forward strand.
TCGACGTGGACCGTGCAGTTGTCCTGGATGTTGGAGTCCTCGCCGACGACGACCGGACCGCAGTCCGCCCGGAGCACCGCGTGGTACCAGACGCTCGCTCGGGCGCCGAGCGTGACCTCGCCGAGCACGACGGAGGTCGGCGCGGTGAAGGCGGTCGGATCGACCTGCGGCTCCTTGCCGCCCACGCCCTTGATCAACGCCTCTGTCATCGTTCGCTCCTGATCCTTCGTCGTTGCGTCACGCCCTGCGGGGCAATCTAGCCCCCGCCTCATGACGGACATCACAGGGCACCCCCGTGATCAGGTACGACGGCGAGGACTACCGTGTCCGGGTGCCCAGGAACAGAAACACGTTCTCCTCTCTCGCCGCCTGGCGGCGCCGGGTTCTCGCCCGTGCCGTGCAGGGCGGATGGCGCTGGGTGCAGGAGGCCGGTTCCGTGACCGCCGAGAGCCCCGGACGGCTGCGCTTCCGCCGGCTCGGCGCGGGGACCCGACTCGCCTTCCCGCAGGGCACCGTCTTCGGCGAGCAGTGGATCGAGATCGGCGAGTGCTGCATCATCGCCGAGCAGGTCACGCTGACCGCCGGCATGCTGCCGGGGCTCGACCTCGGCCCCGACACGGTCCTGACCCTGGGGAACGGTGTCGTCCTGGGGCGCGGCAGCCATGTCATCGCGGACACGACGGTGACGATCGGCTCGGACACGTACTGCGGTCCGTACGTCTACATCACCTCGACCAACCACAGTTACGACGATCCGAACGAGCCCGTCGGCAGGCAGTGGCCGCGCTCCGAGCCGGTCGAGATCGGGCCGGGCTGCTGGCTGGGCACGGGCGCGGTGATTCTGCCGGGCGCCAAGCTCGGCAGGAACGTGGTGGTCGCGGCGGGCGCGGTCGTACGGGGCGAGGTCCCGGACCATTCGGTGGTGGCCGGCGCGCCGGCGAAGGTCGTGCGCAGCTGGGACCCGGAGCTGGGCTGGCAGCCGCCGCTGCGGACGCCGGCGCCGGTACCGGTCCCGGACGGCGTGACGCACGAGCAGCTCGCCGCGCTGGCGGCATGGGACCTCGCGGAGGGCTGACGCGGCGCGGCCGCGCGGTTGCCCGCCCGGCCCGCCCGGCCCGGCTGCCCAGCCGCCGAGGGCCCCTCGTCAGCCCGTCGCGAGCAGCACCGTGCCGACCAGGGCGAGGCCCGCACCGGCCGCCTGTACGGCCCGCAGCCGTTCCTTGAGCACGCCGAGCGCGGCCAGCGCCGTCACCACCGGGTAGAGGTTGGCCAGGACGGCGGCGACGGTGACCGGCCCGTTCTGCGCCGCGATCGCGTACGTGCCGTTGGCGGCGACGTCCGCGAGGCCGACGAAGGCGAGCGCCGGCAAGGCCGCCCAGACGACCTTCATCCCCCCGCCGCCCTCGGGCAGCGCCCGGCCGCCCCGCTTCACGGAGACGTAGAGCGCACCGCCGCCCACCACCACGTTGGTGACCCGCTGGACGAACAGCGCGAGGAACAGGCCGGTGAGGGTCGTGGACGCCTCCGCGATCAGGGCCATCACCGAGCCGAACCCGAAGGCCGCCACCAGGGTGAGGAGCACCGCCTGCCGCTGCACCGGAGCACCGCGCAGCTCCGGCCCGCCGGCCAGGACGATGCCCACGATCGCCACGCCGATCCCGGCGAACTGGAGCAGCCCCGGCCGGTCGCCGATGAGCAGGCCCACCGACACGGGCACGACGACGCCGAGCGAGCCGAGCGGGGAGACCACGCCCATCGGGCCGAGCGCCAGGGCCTTGTAGAACGAGAGCATGGCCACCGGGCCGACCACACCCGCGGCGACCGCGTACCAGAGCTCGGGGCCGGTCTCGCTCCAAGCGCCGGTGGCGATCACAATGGCGCCGAGGACCGCGACGGCGATCGTCTGCGAGGCGACGACGACCGTCAGAGCGGGCATGCGCCGGGTGAGCAGACCCCCGCCGAAGTCGGCCAGGCCCCAGAGCAGGGCGGTGGCCAGGGCGAACAGCGCGGTCATGGAATCCTCGCAGGGTGGTGGTCTCGCAGTACAGTGCGGTGTACAGCTGAGTACACCGCGGTAGACCACACGGTAGTTCAGTCTGTTGAACTCTGTCATCCAAAATATTGGACGGAATGTGTCGGACCTCGATCAGCTCACGCAGTCGCTCGCGCGGAATCTGAAGCGGTGGCGCAATGAGCGCGGTTTCACGCTGGACGCCCTCGCCGCACGGGCCGGGGTCAGCCGCGGCATGATCATCCAGATCGAGCAGGCCCGCACCAACCCCAGTGTCGGCACCACGGTGAAGCTGGCGGACGCGCTCGGCATCTCGATCACGACCCTCCTCGACTACGAGCAGGGCCCGCACGTCCGCCTCGTCCCGCCCGAGCAGGCCGTGCGCATGTGGTCCACGTCCACGGGCAGCCACACCAAGCTCCTCGTCGGCACCGAGGCGCGAGGACCGCTGGAGCTCTGGTCCTGGACGCTGATGCCCGGCGACGGCAGCGCCTCCGACCCGCACCCCGACGGCACCACCGAACTGCTGCACGTCACGGAGGGCGAGCTCACCCTCGTCGTCGAGGGCGAGGAGCACCGGATCCCGGCCGGCACCTCCGCCGTCTTCGAGGCCAACGTGCCGCACGCCTACCGCAACGACGGCACGGAGAAGGCCGAGATGACCATGGCCGTCTCCATCCCGCCCGCACGCTGAGACGACCGAACCCGGGGAACGGGCGGCTTGTTAGCGTGAAGCCCATGCGCGCACCCATCGGAGACTTCGACAACGCCGTTCCCGCCCCCGAGTGCCTCGACCTGCTCACGGAGCCCGTCGCCGCCGCGGTCCGCGCCTGGCGGGGCACCGTCCCGGCCGACCAGCTGCTGTACGTGGACACCGACCCGGAGATCGCCGACACGGCCGTCTTCGTCGAGCACCACGGGCCGCAGCTGCTCGACCAGTCCGCGAACTGCGTGATCGTCGCCGGGAGGCGCGGCGAGGAGACGACCCTGGCCGCCTGCGTGGTGCGTTCGGCCACCCGGGTCGACGTCAACGGAGTCGTCCGCAAGCACCTGGGGGCGCGCAAGGCACGGTTCGCGGCGATGGAGACCGCGACCGGCGAGAGCGGCATGGAGTACGGCGGCATCACCCCGATCGGACTCCCCGCCGACTGGCCGGTCCTCGTCGACGCCGCCGTCGTCGACACCGAATGGGTCCTCGTCGGCAGCGGCCGACGGCGCGGCAAGCTCATCCTGCCGGGCAAGGCGCTCGCCCAACTGCCCGGCGCCGTCGTCCTGGAGGGCCTCGGCGTCAGCTGAGACGCGGGATCTCGATCGCGGGGCAGCGGTCCATGACCATGTCGAGGCCGGCCTCGCGGGTCCGGTCGTACGCCGCCTCGTCGATCACGCCCAGCTGGAACCACACCGCCTTGGCACCGATGGCGGCCGCCTCGTCCGCGACCCGCCCCGCGTGCTCGCTGTTGACGAACACGTCCACCACGTCGACCGGGAACGGTATGTCGGCGAGCGAGGCGTAGCCCTGCTCGCCGTGCACCGTCTCGGCCTTGGGGTGGACGGGCACGATCCGCTTGCCGAAGCGCTGCAGCACTGCGGCCACGCCGTACGCCGCGCGCGCCTGGTTCGACGACAGGCCCACGACCGCCCAGGTGTCGCCCGTCGCGGTCAGGATCTTCCGTACGGTGTCCGACTCGGTGGTCGCGGTCTCGACGCTCATCTGCTGCCTCCCGTGGCTCGTCGCTGTCCAGAACGAGTCACGGGCCCCGGTGATTCCCGCCGGAGCGCTCAGGTGTCCCAGGCCCGGCGTTCGTCCTCGCGAGGGGACTCGACCAGCGCCGGGGCGCCGGGTCCGAAGGTCATCACCGGCCGGGACGGGTCCCAGGGGCGCCACCCCGCGTCGCCGGTCGCCGCGAACCGCGTCCAGGCCCCGTGCATCGCCGCCGCCAGCTCCCTCGGCGCGTCCGGGCCGGTCAGCGCCGTCGCCTCGGGCCGGTCCAGGGTGTCGAAAACGAAGGCGATCTCCAGGGCGTGACAGGCACCGAGGCCCATGACCGGGGAACGCCAGCCGAACTCGTACACGAAGGTCGAGCCGGGACCCGCCGTCCGGGCGTCCGCGACGCGGTTCAGCGGCACACGCAGCAGCTTGTCCGTCGCGAGCGCGCCCAGCAGCTCGCCCGGTGTCTCCCCGGGCCGGTTCGCCCGGTACGCGCGCGTGGTCCGCGACGGCACCTTGGTCTTCCACAGCGCCACCTGCAGCGCGAGGCGGCCGAGCCGCTCGGTCACCCGGCTGGGCACGAACCAGAGGCGGTACTCCTCGGTGTTCGTCCCCATGAGGAGGTCGACGTCCGCCGACGCCCCGTCGCGCAGCGCCTCGGCCGGGTCGCGGGGGAGGACCTCGCCGTCGACGGCGATCTGGAACGAGTGCCCACCTGTCAGCGGCGAGCCCTTCCCGGTCACCGCGGTCTGCGCGTCGAGGAGCCGCTCACGGGGTACGGCGGACAGCGCACGCGCCGTCGCCTCCACGCCCAGGTGCGAGGCGACGGTCTCCGTCGTCCGACGGGCCCGTTCGAGCGGCAGCGCGGTCGGCGCCCCGCTCTGGAGCACGGCGCGCCGGAACAGGCCCTTGGCGAGCGGGGAGGCGAGCAGCGCGGCGATCGAGATCGCCCCCGCCGACTCGCCGAAGACCGTCACCCGCTCCGGGTCGCCGCCGAAGGCGGCGATGTTGTCCCGTACCCAGGCCAGCGCGGCCAGCTGGTCGCGTAGCCCCAGATTGGCCGGGGCGTCAGGGAACACCCCGAACCCCTCGATGCCGAGCCGGTAGTTGAGCGAGACGAGCACGACACCGTCGCGGGCGAACGCCGCCCCGTCGTAGACGGGGACGGACGACGAACCGTGGACGAGTGAACCGCCGTGGATCCAGACCATGACCGCCCGGCTCCCGGCCCCGTCCTCCCAGGGCGCCCAGACGTTGAGGTTGAGCCAGTCATCGCCCTCGACGTCCGGATCCGGGAGCAGCGCGTCCAGGGGCGGGGGGTACGGGCGCTTGGGCGCCGTCGCCCCGAAGGCGACCGCCTCGCGCACGCCGTCCCAGGGCTCGACGGCCTCGGGCGCCCGGAAGCGCAGCGGACCCACCGGGGCCTTGGCGTACGGGACACCGAGGAAGGAGGCCACACCGCCTTCCAGCGAGCCCCGCAGGACACCGTCACACGTGGTCACCAGCGGACCGGCGACATCGGACATCGGGTCAGCCCCCTCCTCGGCGCGGCGCGCCGTGCTCAGACCGCGGACACCAACGCCCGCTTCAGGACCTTGCCCGTCGGTCCGAGCGGGAGCTCGTCGACGAACCGGACCACGCGGGGGTACTTGTGACGACCGAGACGCTCCCTCGACCATTCGACGAGCTCCTCGGCCGTGACCGCGCCGCCGGTGCGCCGCACGACCACCGCGCAGACCTCTTCACCCTTAGCGTCGTCGGGGACGCCGATCACCGCGACCTCGGAGACGGCCGGGTGGCGGACCAGGACCTCCTCGACCTCGCGCGGGTAGATGTTGAAGCCGCCCCGGATCACGAGGTCCTTCTTCCGGTCCACGATGCTCAGGAAGCCGTCCTCGTCCCGGACCCCGAGGTCGCCCGTGCGGAACCAGCCGTCGACGACCGCCGCGGCCGTCGCCTCAGGGTCGTCGAGATACCCCGCGAAGACGTTGTGCCCGCGCACCACCACCTCGCCGATCTCGCCGTCCGCGAGCAACAGGACCTCGTGGTCCACGGCCGCGTCCGCGATCCCGATCTCGACGCCCCAGACGGGATGCCCGACCGTCCCGGGGCGCCGCCCGATGTGCGGCTGGTTGAAGGTGGCGACGGGCGAGGTCTCGGTGAGGCCGTACCCCTCCAGGACCTGGGTCGAGAACGTCTCCTCGAACCGTTCCAGCACGGCCACCGGGAGCGCCGCGCCGCCCGAGACCGCGGCGCGCAGCGCCACCGGCCGGGAGTCCGACACGGCGGCCGCCTCCACCAGGGCGTGGTACATCGTCGGCACCCCCATGAAGACGGTGACGCCCTCGTCGGCCAGCACCTCCAGCGCCGCGGGCCCGCTGAACCGGGGCATCAGGACCAGCGTGGCGCCGGCCCGCAGGGTCCCGTTCATGGCGCAGGTCTGCCCATAGCTGTGGAACAGCGGCAGACAGCCGAGCACCACGTCCTCCGCGCCCAGACCCAGCAGGTCCTGCGAGGTCACGGAGGCGTTCAGCACGATGTTGAGGTGCGTGAGCCGGGCGCCCTTCGGCCGGCCCGTCGTCCCGCTCGTGTAGAGGATCACGGCCGTGTCGGAGGGCTCGGCCGGCTCGGCGGCCCGCAGCGGCTCCGCCGCCGAAGGGGCGCCCCGCAGCGCGCGCACCCCGGCGGCCCGCGCCGCCTCCTCGGCCACCGGCCACAGCGGGCCCCCGCTGACGATCGCCACCGCCTCGCTGTGCTCCAGCACGTACTGGACCTCCTCGGCCACCAGCAGTGCATGCACGGGCACGACCGTCGCGCCCGCCGCCAGCGCGCCGTAGTACACCCGCAGGAACTCCGTGGTGTTCGGCAGGAGTACCGCGATCCGGTCGCCCGGCTTCACGCCCGCGGCGCGCAGCCCGGCGGCGCAGCGGAGCGCCTCGCCCCACAGCTCCCCGTACGTCAGCCGGGCCGCGCCCTCCACCACCGCGATCCGGTCCGGGAAGTGGCGGGCGGACTCGCCCAGGACGTTGGCGACGCTCAGTGACATGGCACGCTCCGGGAAACACGGCGTTGACAATCGCTTGACACGAGACAGAATCCGTCGCCACGCCCGCCGCGCACCATGTGCAGCTGCCCACCATGTGACCGACGGGGCTGGGCAGCGGCCCCCTGCGGCCGTCCGGGGCGTGGCATTCGCCAAATTCCGGCACTACGGTGCGGACATGACGCACGACCCTCCGACGCCGCCCGGCAGGACGCCCCGCTCCCCGACGCCCGGAGACGCGGCACGTGGCTCGACGACGTCCGGCGCCGGGGCACGCGGGCCCACGACGTCCGGCTCGACGGGGCGTGGCACCGCGGGCGCGCATGCCCCCGTCGGCTCCGCCACCGGAGCGCTGCGCCGTACCCTCGCCACCGCGCTGATCGGCGACCTCGACCGCCTCACCGACCGGGCCGTCGACGACATCCGCGCCCACAGCGGTACGTACGCCTCCGGAACCCCCGTCACGCGCGAGGAGCTGTGGAGGTTCGTCCGCGACAACCTGCTGCGCGCCCTGGAGGACTTCGGCGGACTGGCCCCCACCGGCGGCGACTTCGACGACGCGGCCCGTGCGACGGGTCGCCGCCGCGCCGAGCAGAACGTGCCGCTCGACACCGTTCTGCGGGCGTACCGCCGGGGCGGCCGCGTCCTGTGGCAGGTGATGGCCGAGCATCTGCGGACCAGGCCGGGCCGGGACTCCGACACCCGCGACACCGAGCTCGACGTCGCGGGCGCGGTCTGGGAGACCATCGACCGCTACTCGGTCGTCATGTCCGACGCGTACCGCCTCACCCAGCTGGAGATGCAGAGCCGCCAGGACACCCGCCGGGTCGCCCTCTTCGAGGCCCTCCTCGACGGCCGCGCGGACGACCCAACCGTCGCAGCGGCCGCCTCCGCGGCGCTCGGGGTGCCGCCGCAGGACCGGTACGTCGTGGTGGTGGCCGCCCAGGACCCGGCCGCCCCTCCCCACCCTGCACCCGTGCTCGACGCCCACGGGATGTGGTCGTTCTGGCGCCCCCGCGGCGGCCGCTACGCCGGCATCGTCCGGCTGCCGCGCGGCGCGGACGCCACCCGCACCCTGCTCGACCTGCTCCGGCACCGTACGGGCGCGACCGCCGGGGTCTCCCCGGAGTTCGACCGGCTCGCCCGGGCCGGCCGGGCCCTCCGACTGGCCGAGGAGACCCTCCGCACCCTCCCCGCGGGCAGTGGCGAGGCGGCGGCGTTCGACGACCGGCTCGCCGAGGTGCTGCTCAGCGGCCGGGGAGACATCGCCGACCGGATCGTCACCGTCCATCTCGGACCGGTCCTGGCCACCGGTGGCGAACGTGCCGCCCTCCTTGAGACCCTCCGGGTCTGGCTGGACAACGGCTGCTCGGCCGCCCGGGCCGCCGAGCAGCTCTACTGCCACCGCAACACGGTCCTCAACCGCATCAGCCGTATCTCCGAGCTCACCGGCCGCTCCAGCGAGTCGGGCGACACCCGCCTCGGCTGGTCCCTGGCCCTGAGGGCGCTGCCCCTCGCCGGTCTCGACGAGCCGGCCGAGTCCGGCGGGCTCGGTGACTTCGGCGACATCGGCGCCGAGCCCGAGCGGGCGCCGGGAGACTGAGGGCGGGAGCACGCTCACGGGCGCATAGGGTGGCGGGATGCAGGAGCAGTACCGCACGCTCGCCCGCGAGGGTGTGCACGAGACCGAGATCAACCGATCGCGCTTCATCTGCGCGCTGGCACCCGTGGCGACCGAGCAGGAGGCTCAGGAGTTCGTCGCGCGCATCCGCAAGGAGCACCCGGCCGCCACGCACAACTGCTTCGCCTATGTCATCGGTGCCGACGCGGCCGTCCAGAAGGCGAGCGACGACGGCGAACCCGGCGGCACGGCGGGCGCGCCGATGCTCCAGATGCTCATGCGCCGGGAGATGCGGTACGTCGCCGCCGTCGTGACCCGCTACTACGGCGGCGTGAAACTCGGCGCGGGCGGTCTGATCAGGGCGTACGGCGGCGTGGTCGGCGAGGCCCTGGACGCGCTCGGCACGATCACCCGGCAGCGCTTCCGCCTCGCCACCGTCACCGTCGACCACCAGCGCGCGGGCAAGCTGGAGAACGATCTGCGGGCGACGGGGCGTGCGGTCCGCGAGGTGAGTTACGCCGAGGGCGTCACCATCGAGATCGGTCTGCCGGACGCGGACGTCGCGGAGTTCCGCGCCTGGCTCGCGGACGCGACGGCCGGCACCGCCGCGCTGGAGCTCGGCGGCGAGGCGTACGGCGATGCCTGAGCGCGTCCCGCCCCGCGGGCACCCGTCCGCGGCCCCCGGGATGGCCCGCGTCCCCGGGATTCCCGAAGCCCCGGCCGATGTCCGACCCCACCGATACGCTCCTGGATCATGAGATTCCTGCACACGTCGGACTGGCACCTGGGACGGTCGTTCCACCGGGTCGGCCTGCTCGACGCCCAGTCCGCGTTCCTCGACCACCTGGTGGCCACGGTGCGCGAGCGTGACGTGGACGCGGTCCTCGTCGCCGGGGATGTCTACGACCGGGCCGTTCCTCCGCTCTCCGCCGTCGAGCTCTTCGACACCGCGCTGCACCGGCTCGCCGAGGTCGGAGTGCCGACCGTCATGATCTCCGGGAACCACGACTCCGCGCGCCGCCTCGGGGTCGGCGCCGGACTCATCGAGCGCGCCGGAATCCATCTGCGGACGGACCCGGCCGGCGTCGGCATGCCCGTCGTGCTCTCCGACGCCCACGGAGACGTGGCCCTGTACGGCCTGCCCTACCTGGAACCGGCCCTGGTCCGCGAGCAGTTCGGAGCCGCCAAGGCCGGGCACGAGGCGGTCCTCGGCGCCGCCATGGACCGCGTCCGGGCGGATCTCGCCCGGCGGCCCGACACCACCCGCTCCGTGGTCCTCGCCCACGCCTTCGTCGCCGGCGGCGAAGCGAGCGACAGCGAACGGGACATCACCGTCGGCGGTGTCGCCGCCGTCCCCGCCGGAGTCTTCGACGGCGTCGACTACGTGGCCCTCGGCCATCTGCACGGCAGCCAGACCGTCACCCCGCGCGTGCGCTACTCCGGCTCCCCGCTCGCGTACTCCTTCTCCGAGGCCGACCACCGCAAGACCATGTGGCTGATCGACCTCGGACCGGAGGGCGGGATCGAGGCCGCCGAGCGTGTCGACTGCCCGGTGCCCCGCCCCCTCGCCCGGATCAGGGGACATCTGGACGACCTGCTGGCCGACCCCGCCCTCGTACGGCACGAGCGGTCCTGGGTCGAGGCGACCCTCACCGACCCCGTACGGCCCGCCGAGCCCATGGCCCGGCTCACCGAACGCTTCCCCCACACCCTGAACCTGGTCTTCGAGCCCGAGCGCACCGAGGGCGACCCCTCCGCCTCGTACGCACAGCGGCTGCGCGACCGCAGCGACCAGCAGATCGCGGAGGACTTCGTGGCCCATGTGCGCGGCGGCGCGGGACCGGACGGAGCCGAACGGACCGTGTTGTACGGCGCGTTCGACGACGTACGGGTGGACGCGGCGGAGCGCGAGGTGGGCTCCCGGTGAGACTGCACCGCCTCTCCGTCACCGCCTTCGGGCCCTTCGGCACCACCCAGGCGATCGACTTCGACGCCCTGTCCTCCGCGGGGCTCTTCCTGCTCCACGGACCGACCGGCGCGGGCAAGACCTCCGTCCTCGACGCCGTCTGCTACGCCCTGTACGGGGCGGTGCCCGGCGCGCGACAGTCCCCCGGAGCCTCGCTCCGCAGCGACCACGCCCCGACCGGCACGTACACCGAGGTCACGCTCGAACTGACCGTGGGGGAGCGGCGGTTGGAGATCACCCGACGCCCGGCCCAGCCGCGCCCCAAGAAGCGCGGCGGCGGCTTCACCACCGAGAAGGCGCAGAGCTGGCTGCGGGAGTACGACGCCGGCACGGCGGAGTGGACCGGGCTCAGCCGCTCCCACCAGGAGATCGGCGAGGAGATCACCCAGCTCGTCGGCATGAGCCGCGAGCAGTTCTGCCAGGTCGTCCTCCTTCCGCAAGGTGACTTCGCGCGCTTCCTGCGGGCCGACGCCGAGGCCCGCGGCAAGCTGCTCGGGCGGCTCTTCGACACCCGCCGGTTCGCGGCCGTCGAGGAGCGCCTCGCCGATCTGCGGCGCGCCGCCGAGCAGCAGGTACGGGACGGGGACGAGCGGCTGCTCGCACTGTCCCACCGGATGGCGCAGGAAACGGGCGGCGCCGTGGTCGAGGAGCGGCCCGGCGAGCCCGGACTCGCCGAGGCCGTCCAGACCCGGTCGGCCGTGGCCCGGTCCGAGGCGCGCGAGGCGCTCGACATCGCCGACTCGGCCGTCTCGGCGGCCGAGTCGCGCCAGGCGGCCGCCCGCCACGCGCTCGACGCGGAACGGGATCTGGCGGCCCGACAGGCACGGCACGCCGAGGCGCGGCGACGGCAGCGGGAGCTGGAGGAGCGCCGGTCCGAGCGGGACGTGTGGGAGGCGACGCTGGAGCGCGCCCGCAAGGCCGATCGCGTGGCGCCCGCCCTCGGCCTGCGGGCCGACGCGGAGCGCGAGCACACGGCGGCGGGCGCCGCCCGCGCGCAGAGCCGCGGCAGGCTGCCCGCCGACCTGGTCGACGCGGGCGCGGAGCAGCTTTCAGCCCTGGAGCGCCGGCTGCGCGAGGAGCTCGGCGGTCTGGAGTCCGCGCGGCGGGCCGAGCGGCGTAGCGCCGAGATCGCCCAGGAGCGCACGGTCCTGGAGCGCCAGGCCCGCGCCGACGAGGAGATCCTCCAGGAGGCGGGCGGCTGGCTCGCCGGCTGGGAGACGCGGCGGGCGGAGCTGACGGCACGCATCGAGTCGGCCCAGGAGGCCGCCGCCCGCGCCGAGCACCTCGCGGGCCGCCTCGAACCCGCCCGCCGCAGGCTGTCGGCGGCCCGCCGTCGCGACGACCTCGCGGAGCGGACGGACGTCGCCGAGGCCCGGCTGACGGCCGCCCGCGAGCACCGCAACGCGGCCCACGAGGCATGGCTCGACGTCAAGTCCCGGCGCCTGCAAGGCATCGCGGCCGAACTGGCCGCCGCCCTGACGCCCGGAGCCCCCTGCCAGGTCTGTGGCTCGGCCGACCACCCGGCCCCCGCCCGCACCGGCGCCGACCACGTCGACCGCACCGCGGAGGACGCGGCCTACGCCGCCTTCACGCGCGCGGAGGAGACCAGGACCGCGACCGAACGCGAGCTCGCGGTCACCCGCGAATCCTGGTCCGCGGCCCGCGCGGAGGTCCTGGCGGGACCCGCTCCCGTGATCCCGACGCAGGGCCGCACACCGTCCGCGCCGCCCGCCGACGACGAGCCGGGCAGTGAGGTCCCGACGGGACGCGCCCCCGCAACGCCGGGGCCGGGCCGCACCCCTGCCGACGACGAGCCCTCGGCCCTGCCCGCCTCCGTCGGGCGGGCGCCGGGTGGCACGATCGGCGAGGCGGAGCCGTCGCCTGGGACGCCCGGCACGGCGGGCGGCCGCCAGGGCGGCGCGACGCAGGGCGAGTTCGCCATCATCGGCGGGCCCGGCGCGGCCGCGGGCCACGCGGCGGCCGGCGCCCGTGAGAGTGCCGCTCCCCTGGCCGGCGGGCAGGCCTCGGCGGAGATCGTGGACGAGCCGACCGTCGCCGAACTGGCCCGCGAGGTCGAGGAGTTGGCGGAGCGACACGCCGAGGCGCATGCGCGTGCCGCGCAGACGCACGGTGCGCGTGAGGCGCTCGCGCGGGCCGAGCGGGAGCACGAGAGCCGGGTCGGCGCGCAGCGGGACGCCGAGCGGCGGGTGGCCGGGCGGACCTCGCAGCGTGAGGCGCTGGACCGCGAGCAGACCGTCCTGGACGCCGAACTGACCCGCGGCCGCGGGGAGTCCGGGAGCGTCGCCGAGCACGCCTCGCGGCTGGAGCGGAGGATCGCCATCCTCATCGACGCTGCCGAGACCGTCCGCGCCGTGGACCTCACCTCCCAGCGGCTCAAGGAGGCCGACGACCGGCTCGCCGACGCCGCGTTCCGCGCCGGTTTCGACACCCCGGCCCAGGCCGCGGGCGCGATCCTGGGGGACGACGAGCGCCGCACGCTCCAGCAGCGGCTCGACACCTGGCAGGCGGAGGCCGCCGCCGTCGCCGACCGGCTCGCCGAGCCGGAGACGAGAGCCGCCGCCGACCGGCCGCCCGCCGACCCGGCGAGCGCCGAGGCCGCGCACACCGCGGCCGAACGGGCCCTGCGGGACGCCACGTCCACCCTCGCCGGCGTACGCGACCGGTGCACCGAGCTGGCCCGGCTCTCCCGCCAGGCCGACACCGAGGTCCGCCGGCTCGGGCCGCTCCGCGAGGAGTACGAACGCGTCGCGCGGCTCGCCGGACTCACCGCCGGCACCTCGGCCGAGAACGAACGGAAGATGCGCCTGGAGTCGTACGTGCTGGCCGCCCGGCTCGAGCAGGTCGCCGCCGCCGCCACCGCCCGCCTCCAGCGCATGTCCTCCGGCCGCTACACCCTGGTCCACTCCGACGCCCGCACCGGCGGCAAACGCGCAGGACTGGGCCTCCACGTGGTCGACGCCTGGACCGGCAACGAGCGCGACACCGCCACCCTCTCCGGCGGCGAGACCTTCTTCGCCTCCCTGGCGCTCGCGCTCGGCCTCGCCGACGTCGTCACCGACGAGGCCGGCGGCGTCCGGCTCGACACCCTCTTCATCGACGAGGGCTTCGGCAGCCTGGACGACCAGACCCTCGACGAGGTCCTCGACGTCCTCGACTCCCTCCGCGAACGGGACCGCAGCGTCGGCATCGTCAGCCACGTCGCCGATCTGCGCCGCCGCATCCCGGCCCAGCTCGAGGTGGTCAAGGAGCGCGGCGGCTCGGCCGTGAAGCTTCGTGCGGGAGGCGGCCTCAGCGGCTGATCGGGCGCCGGGGGAGCGGCGAGGAGTAGACGACGTTCGTCGTCACCGAGCCGAGCGTGGCGATCTTCCCGGAGACCTCCTCCAGGTGCTTCATGGACCGGGCAGCGACCTTGATCACGAAGCAGTCGTCGCCGGTCACATGGTGTGCCTCCAGGATCTCCGGGGTGATCGCGACGAGATCGTGGAAGGGCTTGTAGTTGCCGTTGGGGTAGCGCAGGCGGACGAAGGCCAGGATCGGCAGCCCGAGCCGCTCCTGGTCCACCACCGCCGTGTAGCCGGCGATCACCCCGGCCTCCTCCAGCCTGCGCACCCGCTCGGTCACCGCGGACGCGGACATGGACACGGCCCGCGCCAGCTCGGCGAAACTGGCCCTGCCCTCGGTCTGCAGCGCCTGGAGGATGCGCCAGTCGGTGGCGTCCGGTGAATATCCGCTCATGAACGAGATGTAGCAGGGGAATCCCCGGGCGATCAACAAACGCCCGGGGATTCTCACCGTACGGAACGGGAAGCGGGCAGGATTCCCCACCCGGCAGGCTTCCGCGTGGCCGGCTTTCGCCCGGCCGACCTTCGACCGCGCTGCTCTCGCCCGGCCCGCTCTTGCCCGAGCTGCTCTCGCCCGGGTCGCGGGGGCGCCGGCGTGGTCCCGGCGACCCCCGTGGCCCTGTGACCGGTGTGGTCAGAGGCGCGAGATCTCGTCCACGAGGTCGTCGAGGCCCAGCGGGCCCTGCGACAGCGCCGCCATGTGCCAGGCCTTCGCGTCGAACGCGTCGCCGTGCGCCGCCTGTGCGTTGGCGCGGCCGAGCAGCCAGGCCCGCTCGCCCAGCTTGTATCCGATCGCCTGGCCCGGCATCGACAGATAGCGGGTCATCTCGCTCGCGACGAAGGCCGGCGGCCGGCTGGAGTGCTGCTGGAAGAACTCCTCCGCCAGCTCGGGCGTCCACCGCTCGCCCGGGTGGAAGGGGGAGTCCGCCGGAATCTCCAGCCGCAGGTGCATGCCGATGTCGACGATCACGCGGCAGGCGCGCATCATCTGCCCGTCCAGGTAGCCGATCCGCCGTTCGGCGTCCGGCAGGAAGCCGAGCTCGTCCATCAGCCGCTCCGCGTAGAGCGCCCAGCCCTCCGCGTTGGCGCTGACCCCGCCGATCGTCGCCTGGTAGCGGGAGAGCTGATCGGCCACGTGCACCCACTGGGCGATCTGCAGATGGTGGCCCGGGACACCCTCGTGGTACCAGGTCGACACCAGGTCGTACACCGGGAAGCGGGTCTGGCCGTCGACCGGCAGCCAGGTGCGCCCGGGCCGGGAGAAGTCCTCCGAGGGGCCGGTGTAGTAGGGCGCCGCCGCGCCGCCGGGCGGAGCGATGTGCGACTCCACCTTCCGTACCCGCTCGGCGAGTTCGAAGTGGGTGCCGTCAAGCGCCTCGATCGCCTCGTCCATCAGGTTCTGCAGCCAGACCCTGACCTCCTCGACGCCCTCGATGTGGGTGCCGTGCGCGTCCAGGTGCGCCAGGGCCTCCCACGGACCGGAGCCGGGCAGGATGCGCTCCGCCTCGACGCGCATCTCGGCGAGGAGACGGTGGTATTCGGACCAGCCGTACGCGTAGGCCTGGTCGAGGTCCAGATCCGTGCCGTTGAAGTAGCGCGACCACCGCTGGTAGCGCTCGCGGCCCACCGTGTCCGGCGCGCCGGCGACCGCGGGGGCGTACACGTCGCGCATCCAGTCCCGCAGTGCGACGATCGCCTCGGTCGCGCCCGCGGCCGCCTCGGCGAGCTCCGTACGCAGTTCGGGACGCAGCGTCTCCGGTCCCTGCGCGGCGAACTCCTCGAACCAGCCACGGCCTTCGGCGTCCCCGCCCGCCCACTCCGTCAGCTGGTCGATGAAGGTCGCGGTCGGCCGCGGCCCGCCCAGAAGCTTGCGCTCGAGACCGAGGGCGAGCGAGGCGCGGTGGCCTTCCAGGGACGCCGGGACCGCGCGCAGCCGCTGGGCCACGGCCTCCCAGTCCTCCTCGGTCTCCGTCGGCATCACGGTGAACACGATCCGCACGCTGTGGGCGGGGGACCGGATGTTGCTGACCGTACACAGGCCCTCATCGGCCTCGTGGACGGCGAGTTCGGCCGTCAGCCGCTCCCGCAGCAGGCGGCCGCAGCGCCGTTCGGCATCGTCTTCCGCGCCGGGCTGCTTCTCGGCCTCGTCGAGCAGGGCCAGGGTGCGGCGGGCCAGTTCGGCCACCGCCTCCTGCCCGGCAGGTGAGAAGTCGGGAAGGAGACCCGCGCTCTCTTTGACTCCCAGGTATGTACCGGTGATCGGGTCGAGTTCGATGAGTGCGTCGACGTAGGTGTCGGCGACCTGGCGGGGCAGCGCGCTGCTGGAAGTCGTTGGCATGAGGCTCATCCTCGTGCCTCCGGCGTCCCCGCGTCACCCTCATTCGATCTCAGTCGGCTGACAAATGAGCGCCGGGAGAGGGCGGCAGAAGGGGGCCGCACTCCCACTGCTGGAAGATCAGCCGGGTCTCCACGCGGGCCACCTCACGGCGCGAGGTGAACTCGTCGAGGACGAGTCGTTGCAGGTCGGCGGGGTCTGCCACGGCCACGTGCACGAGATAGTCGTCGGGTCCCGTCAGATGGAACAGCGCCCGGGACTCCGGAAGCGCGCGAATGCGTTCGACGAACGGACCGATCAGTTCGCGCCGGTGCGGGCGGACCTGGACAAGGAGGAGCGCTTCGAGCCCCCGGCCGAGTTTGGCCGAATCCAGTCGGAGCCGGTGCCCCAGGATCACTCCCGTGCGGCGGAGCCGCGCCACCCGGTCCAGGCAGGTGGACGGCGCCACGCCGACCTCGGCGGCGAGTTCGCGGTAGGTGGTCCGGGCGTCGTTCTGCAGGAGGCGAAGTATGTGCAGATCGACCGGGTCCAGTACGACAGAATCGGCCATTCGCCGAACGTAGCACGGACATTCGACGCTACTTTCCGGTATCCGTTCACAGTTCCGCCATGTACATGGACTACGACGCCTCCACCCCCAGGGCTCTGGCCACCGAAGCCGTGCATGCCGGGCGCGAAGACCTCGCGGCTCTCGGCGTGCACGCCCCGCCGATCGACCTGTCCACGACGTACCCCTCGTACGACACCCGGGCCGAGGCCGCCCGGATCGACGAGTTCGCCACCACGGGAGCCCGGCTCGACGGGCCGCCCGTCTACGCCCGCCTCGACAACCCCACCACCGCCCGCTTCGAATCGGCGCTGGCCCGGCTGGAGGGAACGGACTCCGCCGTGGCCTTCGCCAGCGGCATGGCGGCGCTCACCGCCGTGCTGCTCGTCCGGGCGAGCCTCGGGCTGCGCCACGTGGTGGCGGTCCGGCCGCTGTACGGCTGCAGTGACCATCTGCTGAACGCCGGGCTGCTCGGCACCGAGGTGACCTGGACCGATCCGGCGGGCATCGCCGAGGCGATC
This sequence comes from Streptomyces sp. NPDC059567, assembly GCF_042735655.1. Classification (NCBI taxonomy): domain Bacteria; kingdom Bacillati; phylum Actinomycetota; class Actinomycetes; order Kitasatosporales; family Streptomycetaceae; genus Streptomyces; species Streptomyces sp. NPDC059567. Next base: position 17,600 of record NZ_JBHWBS010000086.1, read on the forward strand.
CGCCCGGACACCGGCCTGGTGATGGTGGAGTCCCCCGCCAACCCGACCCTCGCCGAGGTCGACATCCGTGCCGTGGCCCACGCCTGTGGCTCGGTGCCGCTCCTGGTCGACAACACCTTCGCCACCCCGGTGCTCCAGCGGCCGGTCGAGGACGGTGCACGGATCGTGCTGCACAGCGCGACCAAGTACCTGGGCGGACACGGCGATGTCATGGGCGGTGTCGTGGCCTGCGACGAGGAGTTCGCCCGCTCGCTGCGCCAGGTACGGTTCGCGACCGGCGGTGTGCTGCACCCGCTGGCCGGATATCTGCTGCTGCGCGGTCTTTCCACCCTGCCGGTACGGGTACGGGCGGCGTCGTCCACGGCCGCGGAGCTGGTCCGGCGGCTGGCCACCGATCCGCGCATCGCCCGTGTCCACTACCCGAGAGTGGGCGGCGCGATGGTCTCCTTCGAGGTGTACGGAGATCCGCACGACGTGATCGCCGGCGTACGGCTGATCACGCCGGCGGTCAGCCTCGGCAGCGTCGACACCCTGATCCAGCACCCGGCCTCCATCAGCCACCGGATCGTGGCGGAGGGAGACCGGCGCTCGGCGGGTGTCAGCGACCGGCTGCTGCGGATGTCGGTCGGTCTGGAGGACGTGGAGGACCTGTGGCGGGATCTGACCCAGGCGCTCAGCGCTCCGCCTGCTGGTATTCCTCGTACGGCAGACGGCTCCGCGTCCGCGTCGCCCCGAGCCGGGCGGTGATGACGAGTGTCCCCTCCTCGATCTGGTAGTCGAGGGGGAGGTTGAGCGCCCGCATCGCGGCGACCATGCCCGTGTTGGAGGACTGGGTCACCGCGTAGACGCTCTCGCAGCCGGCCTCGACGGCCATGGCCACCAGCCGGCCGAGCAGTTCGGATCCGATGCCCCGGCGCTGCCAGTCGTCCTCGACCATCAGGGCGACCTCCGTCTCGTCGCCGTCCCACATCAGATGGCCGAGGGCGACGAGCCGGCCGGAGGCCGTCTGCACGGCGAGGGTGCGGCCGAAGCGGGGGCTGAGAAGGTGGTCGAGATAGCGGTCGGCGTCGCCGACCGGCCCGTGGTAACGCAGTCCCAGGGTGCGCTCGGAGCAGCGGTCGTGCATGGCGCGGGCGGCGACCAGGTCACTCTGGTCGGCGCGGCGGACCGTGATCTCGTTGCCCTCGGGCAGGGTGAGGACGTCGTGGCTGCGCGGGATGCGCGGGCCGAGGCGGGCGTCGAGTTCGACGAGCGCGCGAGCGCGGGCGAACTCGGTGGGGGTGAAGGGCAGATAGGGCCGTTCGATGGTGATCGCCCCGCCGTTGGGGTCGCGCAGCCGCATCACCGTCTCCTCCAGAACGCCCTCGACCGGGGCGGTCTCGCCGGTGGGCCGGCCGGTCAGGGAGACGGCGGGCAGCGAGTGGATGGTGCACCGGCCGAGCAACTGGCGGAGGGCCAGCGGGAGTTCGGCCGCGTCGAGGGCGGTGCGGGTCGCGAGACCGAGCAGCCGGGTCGGGGTGTCCACCAGATCGTGGGCGTCGGCCCGCTCGATCCAGGTGCTGCTTCCGCCGGCAGCCGCGATCTCGCGGTTGAGCTCGCTCGCCTGGAGGGCGGTCGGCGCGCGCAGCAGGAACTCGTCGACCGTGCCCTCGGCGAGCGGATGCGTCTGCAGGGTCAGGATGTCGACCTGGTGGCGGGCCAGCGCCGTGCACAGCGCGGCGAGGCTGCCCGGGGCGTCACGGACCGTGGTGCGCATCCGCCAGAGGCTCGTCTCGACGGGCTCGCCGTTGTCGGCGCCGGTGCGCGGCGGCAGCGGGTGCCCGCTGCCGCCGGGATCGCCGGCCGGCGGCGCATGGCTGTGGCGCCGTGCCCACCATGTGTGGAAGGTGGCCGTGGCGATCAGGGCGATCGCCGAGAACACCAGCATGTACGGACCGTCGGCGCCGCGGACGACGGTCTTGGCGATGGTGTCGGCCACCACGACGGCCGTGAACAGGGCGGCCAGCTCGATGAGGTCCCGCCGCCAGTGGTGGGGGCGGCGGGCGCTCTTCGCGGAAGTCACATCAGTCATGGCTTCACTGTGACCCAGCGGTGTTGCGTGATCACGAACGCTTTGTGACTGACGGGTTAAGCGCCGATCTGAGGGCTTAGTGGCGGTTTTCGACGGGTTGTGTCGTGACCTGATCGGCCTGGTGGGGCTGATTGTTCAGCGCCTGCCGCAGCCGCCGGGCCTGCACCACGAACTGGGACGAGCCGCCGCGCTCGGCGACCGCGTCGAGGCCCGCGACGTCGGCCTTCGCACCGCACCGCTCCGCGCAGTCGGCGGCCACGGCCAGCAGTTCACCGAGCCCGCGCACCGGCTTCTCCGCCGACAGCAGACCGGGCAGCGCGCCCGCCAGCACCGCCCACGTGGTCGCGAACGCACCGGTGGCAGCGGCCGTACGGGCCGCGTCGGCGAAGCGGTTCGGCTTCACGGTGCCCTCGCCGGCCAGACCGGCCAGCGTCCGTCCCAGCCGCTGCGGATCCAGATCGCCCCGGGCGGCCAGGACGAGGAGCGTGTCCACGGCCGTCAGCCGGTCCTCCGCGTGTCGGCAGCCGAGGCCGAGCGCCACCGCGAGATCGGTCGCAGGACCGATCGGCCCGTCGGACTCGGCGAGCGCGGTCAGGCCCCAGGACACCCCGCGCTCGTCCCACTCGACCCCGCCGGCGAGCACGGGAAGCAGCCAGGTCGCCAGTGCCTCCCGGTCGTCCGGCACGACACCCGGCCAGTTCCCCCGTTCGCCGATCCAGCGGTGGCAGCGGTGGTTGGCCTCGGCCTCGGCGCCACCCAGCCACCGGAACACGGGCGGGAACTCCTCCCGTATGGTCCGGCGCTCGCGGAATCTGAAGACGACGCGGTCGGACAGCCGCCACGACCCTTCCTTCCGGTCCCGTTCTCGGGTCAGGAATCGCAGGTCGGGGGCGAGCGAGGCTTCCCCCATGAGCCAGTCCGCGAGCCGCTCACCGGCGCGCGTGCCCAGCTCCGAGGCGGCGGCGGCCGCCTCCGGGGCCGCCGGGTCGGCCTTGCGGACCCGCAGCAGGGCCTGCGCGAGGTCGGTGGGCGCCGGGTCGATTCCCGCGGCCTGGTAGGCGCGCAGCCGCCCCACCAGCACGGACGGGCTGATCGCTCCGGTGTGCCACGTGGGGGCGGCGAGGAGGAACGGCAGCCGGTCCGTCCCGATCCGGGACGCGACCTCCCACAGGCGGGCGTCGACGACCGCGTCCAGGGCCTCGTGCACACAGGACGCGGGGGAGAAGTGGCGTACCCGGGCATCGTGGATCCGGGACTGCGGCAAGGCGCCCATGAGAGCAGCGAGGGCGGTGTCGACGCCGTTCGGGCCGTACGGGAAGTCGTACGACCCGTCCAGCCAGTAGGCGCCGGGGAACGCGTCCCGCAGCGCCTCCGTCAGCGCCTCCCGGTCCCGGTGCGCGTGGCGGACAAGGCCGTCCAGCGCGCGCTCGAACTCCTCGGGCGCGTTCGTGCGGCCGTTGGACACGGCCACCAGATCCTCGACGAGCTCCGCGACCGTGTCCGCGGGATCCCGCACCGGCCGCAGCTCCGGCACCGGAGGCAGGACCTCCTCGTACGGAAGGTCGTCCCCGAAGTCCGTCGCCGTGCCGAACAGCTCCTCGGCCGCCTGCCGGTGCACGGGGCTCAAGGAGGCGGCGGCACCCGCCAGTTCCTCGCGCACCTGCTCGTCCACCTCCGCCAGGTGCCGCCCCACCAGCTTCAGCGCCCGCTCCTGGATACCGGTGTCCTCGTGTCCGAACGCGTCCGCGACCAGGGGCAGCAGGTCGGCCGCCGCACCGGACCTGCGCCGCAGCTCCTTGGCGAGCAACGTCAACTGGGCCCGTACCAGCTTCTTCTCCGTACGGAAGAGCACCGGCCCGGACATCTCGGCCAGGTCCTGGACGGAGAGATCGCCCTCGGCGGCGAGCCCCGCCAGGACTTCCTGCGCATAGGCCGCGACGGGCGACGGAGCGTCGGTCGCCATGCCGATCCATTCGGCCGTCCGGCCGCGCCGCTCCTCCCGGTCCGTGCCGAGCAGCTGGAGCAGCGCGAGCGGGAAGCGCAGATCGCGCGGCTTTCCGCCGCGCAGCAGCCGCGCGACACAGCCGTCCACCAGCCCCGCACGGTCGAGGACGCCCTCGCCGACCAGCGTCTTGAGCGCGGTGGGCCAGTGGGTCGGGGCCTCCGGTCCCGCCGCCCAGGTGAGCCGGTCGGGCGTCTCGATCATGTCGAAGATCCGGGGCACCAGAATCGGCGTCTGCGGGTCGGCGCGCAGCTGCTCCAGCAACTGGGGCCCTGTCATCTCGCCCGTCCAGCCCAGGATGTAGCCGTCGGTCGTCGGAACGGCGCAGCCCGAACGCAGGACCAGTTCATGGACCAGCCGATAGTCGCCCTCCGCCACGGCCGGGCGCTCGGCGAGCCTCTGGGCCACGTCGCCCAGCCACGCGGGATCCCGGTCTGCGAGCACGCCCAGGACGAGGTCGGTGGTCGACCGGCCCCAGTCGTTCAGGTCGCGGCCGCCGATCCAGGCCGCCGCGGCCGCCGCACCCGTGTGACACCCGGCGCCGGCGACCCGCAGCGCGCGCTGGACCGTCGTCTGCTCGTTCCAGCGCGCCCAGTCCCAGCCGCGGACCTCGGTCCGCAGGGCCTTGAGTTCCGCGAGGGCGGCCTTCCGGTCGCCGGGTCCCAGTTCCTTGAGCCGCCCGGGAACGGCCTCGGCCCGTCCCGCCCGTACCGTGATCAGCAGCTTGTTCACCGCACGCCCCTCGCGGGCCGCGGTCAGCCGCGCCTTCAGCGCGGTCTCGTCGATCCCGTCGCTCATCGCGCGCCTCCGACGGTCACGACACCGGCGGCTGCCCCGCGCGCGGCACTCGGCACCGCACCGCGCCGGGCCATCCGCACCGCCAGCGCGTGCTTGCACGGCCCACGGCGGCCCCGGTAGTCCGCCCACCACTGGCACGTGCAGCTCAGTACCCCTCCGGACTCCCGTACCTGGTAGCGCCGTTCGCCGGAGGTGACCGTCGCCGGTTCGCCGTCGAGTACGACCGCTCCCTCCGCGACCAGGGCGCGCGCCGCCACCAGGCGGGGGTTGTGCCGTTCGGCACGGTCCGCGTCGTACGGCAGCTCCCGGTGGAAGTACGCGGCGTCGGCCACGTCGTAGCCGACCCGGCCCGCCGTGCCGAGCCGGGTCAGCGCGGCGCGCACCCGGTCCACCGACAGGCCCGCCTGCGCGGCCAGTTCGGCCGGATCGATGCGCGGCTCCCAGGCCAGCAGGACCGAGACGAGCTCGGCGTCCTGGGCCGCCTCTTCCGTGGCCAGCGCCTCCAGGACACCGCCCTCGCCGGAGAACCCCCGAGACGCATCGGGCGACAGCGTGAGTGTGAGGCGCATTCCCGGCAGCGCCACCTCCCAGGCGCTCGCCGTGGCGACGCCGTCCGCCACGGGACCGTAGACCCGCAGCGCGGTCGCGTGCCGCAGCACCCGCTCGAGCGCCACCAGCCGGTCCGGACCCGGCAGACAGACGGCGCCCGGCACCGGCCGGGTGGTGGGACGCAGGGTACGGCCGTTCTGGACGACCCACAGGGGACCGGCACCCCGGCCCTGCGAGCGGGGCAGCGAGCGCAGGAACCGCACCGCCTCCGGGCCCGTCAGCTCCGCACGGAGATCGAATCCGGCGGACGCCACCTGCGCCTCGGCGAAGCCACGCAGCCAGCGGTCGGGCAGCGGGACCTTCTTCTCGACCACCGCGCCCTCCAGAGTGGTCACCGCCAACTCGTCCGTGCCGACCCGCAGATGCAGCGGGTCGCTCCCCGTCATCCGGGACAGCGCCTCGCGCAGCGGGTTGTTGACGTCGACATTGGTGGTGCCGTGCCCCGTCTCCGCGCCGTCGAGCCCCTCGCTGAGCACGTCGAGCCGTGCGTACACGCCGCCGCATCCCGAGAACGACTCGAACCGCAGCCGGTCGCCGTTCCCCGTCACGACCGGGTCCAGCGACCCCGGTCGTATCCGCTGGTAGTAGCGGGCGGCCGCCACGTCGGCGACCGCGAGCAGACCGCGCGCGGCGATCTGCGGGGACGTCAGAAAGCCGGAGAAGAAGCGGGGATGCGCCTCGGCGCCGGCGGGTGTCAGCCCACCGGAGGTCTCCAGACCGAGCAACCGGCCGGCACCGGAGGACTCCAGGGCGGACGGGCGTGAATAGGCGAGCGCCTGTACGGATCGCGTCATGGAAAGGACGGTAGGACCCCCCACTGACAATCAGCCGAGACCGCAGAGGGCAGACCGCTCCACGGGCCCTTCGGCGGCGGGGAGGTCAGTTCGTCGGCGCCCGCGGCTGCAGCCGGAGAGGCGCGCCCCCTCGCCCACCGCCGGGAGGCCCGCCCTGTCCACGCTCAGGCCCCGGCGATCGCCCGTAGCGCGTCCAGATGGCGGCGGTACACGGCCCGTCCCTCGGCCGTCAGGGCCAGCCACGTCCGGGGCCGGCGTCCGACCCGGCCCTTGTCCACCGACACGAGACCGGCCTCCTCCAACGCCGCCACCTGCTTCGACAGCGCCGAGTCGGTCAGCTCCACCAGATCCCGCACGAACGCGAACTCCGCCTTGTCCAGCGGCGCGAGAGACGCGACGACCGAGAGCCGCACCGGCGACGTCAGCAGCGGTTCCAGATCGTGTCGGGGGTGCGCGGCAGGCTTCTGCGTGGCGCTCACGTCGTGGGCCTCCGCGCCTCCAGCCAGGCCCCGACCGCGGGCGGGAGCGCGCAGCCCAGGGCCGCGGCCACGGCGAACGGGGCGCTGCCCGCCCACACGTTCAGCCCCAGGGCCAGCGCCGCCGCGTACAGAGCGCCCCAGGTCCCGATGACGAGACCGTGCCGCAACCCGAAGCTTCGCCGGACGGCATGCTGCCGGGCCGCGTACACGCTCAACCCGGCCACGACGAGCGCGTAGAGCGTCATCGACACGGCGATGACGAGCGGGCTCCGCCACAGCAGGACCGTCGGCACCAGGGCGAGTTGGGTGGCGCCGAAGACCAGCAGATACCGCCCGTACCAGCCGCTGCGCTTCCGTACCGCGTCCTCCATGGCGCGTGACCGGTACAACGCCTGCGCCGCGTCCGTGTGTGCGGACATGACCATCCCCCTCGTCCTCGACAGCAACTACTTTCCACTATGGCAAGTAAATGCCGCCGAGACAACGGAGGGAGTCGGCCCTACTGACCGACGCGTCCCGGCTGAAGTGCCTTGCTGAACAACACCGTTCCGCCCTCCGCGCGAAGCCGGACCGTCAGCTCGCCGCTTCCGCCGTCGATGTCGACCTCGCCGAAGTACTGCGGGCTCTCCATCGGCGAGAGGTTCGCCCGCTCCGGCGCCCGTACGAAGACCCGCTCCGGGCCGAAGGTGGCGTCCAGCTTGTTGGCCGGGAAGCCGCCCGCGGCCAGCGGGCCCGAGACGAACTCCCAGAACGGTGCGAAGTCCTGGAACGCGGCGCGCTCCGGCGCGTAGTGCTGGGCCGAGGTGTAGTGGACATCAGCGGTCAGCCACAGCGTGCCGGTGATCCGACGGTGCTTGACGAAGCGCAGCAGCTCCGCGATCTGCAGCTCCCGGCCGAGCGGGGCGCCCGGGTCGCCCTGGGCGATCGCCTCGATGTTCGCCGCGCCGTCGGGGACGACGAGGCCCAGCGGCATGTCGGCGGCGAGCACCTTCCACACGGCGCGCGAGCGGCTCAGTTCACGCTTGAGCCACGCCAGCTGCTCGGCGCCGAGGATGCCCGTGGTGTCGTCCGCCTGTCGGCCGGGGGAGTTGGCGTTGCGGTACGAGCGCATGTCGAGCACGAAGACGTCGAGCAGCGGGCCGTACCGCACCACCCGGTGCATCCGGCTGTCCGCGGCGCCACCGCGCGCGTGGAGCGTGGAGACCGGGAAGTACTCGGCGAACGCCCGCGAGGCGCGGGCCGCGAGCACGTCCACGTCCTTCTCCGTGTAGCGGGGGTCGTCCAGGATCTGGCCGGGGTACCAGTTGTTGCGGACCTCGTGGTCGTCCCACTGCACGATCGACGGCACCTGCGCGTTGAAGGCCCGCACGTTGTGATCGAGGAGGTTGTAGCGGAAGTTGCCGCGGTACTCGTCCAGCGTCTCGGCGACCTTCGCCTTCTCCGGCGTCGTGACGTTCCGCCAGATCCGGCCGTCGGGCAGGGTCACGCTCGGCTGGAGCGGACCGTCCGCGTAGATCGTGTCGCCGCTGCACAGGAAGAAGTCCGGGTTCAGCCGGCGCATCTCCTCGTACGCACGGAAGCCGCCGATGTCCGGGTTGATGCCCCAGCCCTGCCCGGCGATGTCGCCCGACCAGAGGAAGCGCACTCCGTCGCGGCGCCGCGCCGGTGCCGTACGGAAGGTGCCGACGACCGGTTCGCCCGTACGGCGCGGGTCGTCCGGGTCCGCGAGCGTGACCCGGTAGTGGATCTGCTCGCCCGCGGGCAGCCCGCGCAACGCCGTCGTCCCGGTGAAGTCGCCGCCCGCGCCGAGCAGGGGCCCGACGTGGCGGTGCGTACGACGGAACGATTCGCTCGCCGAGGTCTCCACGATCATCCGGGCCGGCCGGTCCGAACGGACCCAGACCAGACCCGAGGAGGAGGTCACATCACCCGTCTGCACCCCCCACGCGGCCCGCGGCCGCCCCGAGAGCGCCAGCGCCGGGGCCGCGGTCGCGGCGCCGCCGAGGGTGAGCGCCGCCGACGCGGCGAGTGAGCCGCGCAGCACGCTGCGGCGGGCGGGGGACGAGCCGCCGGGGACGGAGTAGGACATCGAAGCGCCTCCAAGTGCTGAGCCGGGTGGGTCCGTTGTGCCGTCCTCATGCCTAACGGCAAGGGACGGCGGACACACGAACCCCGCGTGAACAGACCGGAGTCACGCCTGTTCGGCCCAGCCCGAGGTCCCTCGCTCCTCAGCGCCGCCCCGCGCTTCCGTCGCCATCCGCACGCTGCACAGCCGCTCCCACCAACCCGGCGCCAAGGTCGTGGACGGCGGCGCGTTCCTGCGGGTCCCGACGGCCGTGGAGACCGGGTGTGGGAGGCCGCGGGCGCCATCGTCGTGGACGGCGGCGCGGCCCTCGGGGTCGGGCCTGTTCGTGCGGTTGAAGCCGTCAGCGGCTGCCGTCGAGGATCACTCGCGCGACGAGCGCCGGGTCGTCGTTCATGGGGACATGGCCGCAGCCGGGCAGTCGCACGAGCCGGGCCCCGGGCATCGTGTGCTTGGCGCGGACGCCCTGTCGGCGCAGGAGCAGCCGGTCGCGGGTGCCCCAGGCGATCGTGACCGGCACGGCGGAGACGTCGTCCGCGAACAGCACGGTCCGGCCGGCCTCCAGCGTCTCCCGGAAGCCGGTGGCCTCGCGCAGCGCGAGCGTCTCGGCGACCACCGCCTCGGGTGAGCGGCGCCCGGGACGTGCGTAGATCGTGCTCGTCAGCGCCGTGCGCCCGGCGGCGCTGCGGGACAGCCGCTCGATCAGGGGTACGGGCATCGAGAGTGCGGCGGCCCGCATCGCGCGCAGCGTGCCGAAGGCGTACCGGCGCTCGCTCTCCGACCAGAATCCGGCCGGGGAGAGCGCCGTGACCGAGCGCACCCGCTTCTCCCGGCCCAGTTCCAGGGAGAGCAGCCCGCCGAGGGAGTTGCCCGCCACGTGCGGCCGTTCGATCCCGAGGGCCTCGCAGAAGGCACCGAGCACCGGCACGACCGTCGACAGGTCGTGGTCGAGGCCCTCCGGCAGCGCGGGCGAAGCGCCGAAGCCGGGCAGGTCGACCGCGACGACGTCGCGTTCGGCGGCGAGGATGTCGAGCACCGGCTCCCACGCCTGCCAGTGGTGGCCGATGCCGTGGAGGAGCAGCAGCGGCTCACCCGCGCCCCTGCGTTCGTACGTCAGGGACACGCTCCGCGGACCGCGCGGGGATTCGATCGTGAACGAGATCTGCTCGGACATACGCCTGACTCCCTGACTTAGACACCCTGTCAGCAAGGATTACCGCTCAGTAGGCAGGAGTTCAAGGGCCTCGGCGGAACTGGACAGAGTCCGGCCGGTCGGATGGGATGGGGGAGTGGCGACCGACACCCTGACCGACGTCTTCGAAGAACACCGGCCGATGCTCATGGGCGTGGCCTACCGCATGCTCGGCCGCGCCGCCGACGCCGAGGACGTGGTCCAGGAGGCGTGGCTGCGCTGGACGGCCGCGGACCGCGACGACGTCCGCGAGCCGCGCGCCTTCCTCGTACGCATCACCACCCGCCTCGCGCTCGACCGGCTCCGCCAGGTCCAGGCCCGCCGCGAGTCGTACGTCGGACCCTGGCTCCCCGAACCCGTCGTCACGGACTTCGGACCCGCCGTCCCCGACACCGCCGAGCGCGCCATGCTCGCCGACTCCGTCTCGGTCGCCGTGCTCGTCGTCCTCGAGTCCCTCTCGCCGCTGGAGCGCGCGGTCTTCGTGCTCCGCGAGGCCTTCGGCTTCCCCTACGGGGAGATCGCCACCGCGCTCGACCGCTCCGAGGCCGCCGTCCGCCAGCTCGCCGGCCGGGCCCGCCGCCATGTCGACGAGGGCAGGCCACGCTACGACGTCGACCCGGCCGAGCGGCGCGACCTCACCGAGCGCTTCCTCGCCGCCGCGGCCGGCGGGGACCTCGAACAACTCCTGGACCTGCTCGCGCCCGACGTCCGCCTCGTCGGCGACAGCGGAGGCAAGTCCAAGGCGCCGCTGCGGATCATCGAGAGCGCGGACAAGGTCGGCCGCTTCCTCGCCGCGGTCAGCCAGGACGCGGACAACCTCTACGAGTTCCGCTTCATGGAGTTCAACGCCGGCCCCGCGCTGCTCGTCCTCGCCGACGGCAAGCCCGACTCGGTCTTCCAGATCGAGGTACAGGACGGGCGCATCCAGTGCGTCTACATCGTTCGCAACCCGGACAAACTCCACGCCGTGGGCAACGGCTGATCCTTCGGTCCGCCTCATGTGCCCCGTCTCCGGTCCGGAGGCGGGGCACTTTGCTGCGCAGGGCTCACGGCGGCGCGAACGTCCTGTGAACGATCTACGCCAGAGGGCCGCATTCACGGGCATCCGGGTCAGGATTGGTCTTGACCAAGGGGGTGTGCCGCTTTATGGTCGCAGAGATAGTGCAGGAACCTTTAATAAACAAGGGCGCGGAAAACCGCCGGGGACACGGCGATTGCGGAGGATCAGGGTGGGGACCACGCAGCTGGAGACGGTGCCGGAGCCGAAGTACTGGCACCTCAAGACCGTGATCGGCGAAGCGCTCGACTCCGACTTCGCGGTCGGCGAGATCCTTCCCAACGAGCGCGAGCTCGCCGCGCGCTTCGGCGTCGCCCGGGCCACGCTCCGCCAGGCCCTGGAGCAGCTGGAGCTGGAGGGCCGCCTGCAGCGTCGTCGCGGAGTCGGCACCACCGTCGCGCCGCCCCGTGTCGGGGTGGACGTCTCCACCACGCAGCACAGCTGGCCCGGTGTGGCCGAGGAGACCTGGCAGTCCGTGGACTCCGCCACCGCCGTGGCCCCCGCGTCCGTCACCCGCCTCCTGGACATCGAGCCCGACGAGCAGGTGCACGTCGTACGCCGCCTGCGCGTCACGCACGGCCAGCCGGTCGCGGCCGAGCTTCTGTACGTGCCGTCCGGCTCCGTCCCCGAGCTGACCGCGATCGACACCCCGTCCGGCCCGGCCCGCGCCCGCAGCGTGCTGCGCGAACTCCAGCGCCTCGCCCTGGACGGCCAGGACCGCGCCGTGGAGCTCGGCTCCGCCCGCGCCGACGACGCCAAGGAACTGGACCGCCTCCCTGGCGCCCCGGTCCTCGTCGTCACGACCCGCTACCTCTCCGAGGGCCGCACGGCAGCGGTCTCGGTGGCCACGTACCGCGCGGACACCTGCCGCCTGACGTTCGGCGACTCGGGCGACCTGGTGATGGCGTCCTGAGGTAGCCGACCACCGGCTTCCCCATACGCACCGAGCCCGTGAGGGGCACCGCTGAGGCGGTCCGCTCACGGGCTCGCGGCGTTTCGGGCGGGGGCGACCCTGCTCCTGGGCCGCCGTGGTCCGCGTCCCGGGCCGAGCTCGCGGCCGCGCCCCGTCAGCGACGGGCCGTCACCGTGCCCTCCACCGCGAAGAGTTGTTCCTCCACGTGGTCCAGGGCCAGGCGCAGGGCGCCCGTGCCCACCGCCGCCTCGCCCAGCATCGACAGGACCACGCGCGGCGGGCGCAGGCAGAAGCGGGCCAGTTCGTCGCGCAGGGGCTGCAGTACGCCGTCCAGGCCCGCCGCCCAGCCGCCGATCACCACCAGCTCCGGGTCGAGCGCCAGCACCAGCGCAGCCACGTCGTGCACCAGACGCTGCGTGAAACGCTCCACCGCCGCCTCCGCCTGCGCGTCGCCCTGCCGGGCCAGTGCGAAGACCTCGGTGACCGCCTGTTCGTCCAGCGGGTGCAAGGGCTCGTCCGTCGTCGACAGCAGGTGCTCGGGGGTGACCCCCTGGCCGAGCAGATGCAACGCCCCGATCTCCCCGGCCGCCCCGCCGTAACCGCGGTGCAGACGACCCCCGATGAGGGAGCCCGCGCCCGGGCTCAGTCCGGCGAGCACGAAGACGATGTCGTCGGAGTCGGTCGCCGCGCCCTTCCAGTGCTCCGCGACCGCCGCAGCGTTCGCGTCGTTCTCCACCAGCACCGGGCACCGGAACGACCGTCGCAGCCGTTCCCCGAGCGCAAGGCCCGTCCAGCCGGGCAGCGCCGTGCCCAGCCGGACCGTGCCGTCCGCCTCGACGATCCCGGGCGTGCCGACACCGACCGCCCGCAGGTTGGAGCGGGCCACCCCGGCCCTGCGCAGCACATCCGCGACGACCGTGCGGACCCGCTCCAGGCGCTCGTCCTCCGGAGCCGTCTCCGAGACCTCACGGGCCCCCGCGCCGATGATCCGCCCGTCGAGACCCGACAGCAGCGCGGCGACCCGGTGCGGGCCGATCTCGATGCCCAGCAGATGCCCGGCCTCCGCCCGGAAGCGGAACCTTCGCGCGGGTCGTCCCTGCCGCCTGGCCTCGCCCTCCTCGGGCGCCGCCTCGACGACGAGACCTCCGACGATGAGCCCCTCGACCACGCCCTCGACCGTCGGCCGGGACAGCCCGGTGATCCGGGTCAGGTCCGTGAGCGTGAGCGCGTCGGCGCCCCGCAGAGCATGGAGTACCACCGCGGAGTTGATCCGCCGCAGCAGCGACGGATCCCCGCCGGTCAGCCGCCCCACAGTGTGTCCTCCCAGCTCGTACGCGTGTCTGGCGGATGTTACTCAATGGACCGGAGGGCGGCGAGCGTCGCCCGTGCCCGGCATCGGCGGGCGGGTGGCCTGACGGGGCGCCGGCTGTCAGAGCCGGCCGGTTTACTGGACCCATGACGCTCGCACAGCACCTCACCGCCCTCGATCTGCTGCGCGCCCGCGCCTTCCCCGCCGAGGGCTTCCACATGACCGAGTTAGCCGTCGAAGAACCCACGGAGGAGCAGGCGGAGGCCGAACGGGAAGCGCTCGCGCTGCTCCTGGAGGCCCGCTGGGGTCCGCCGCACCTGGTGGGCCTGTACGGACTGCTCGCCCGCGTCGGCGCGGGCGAGGCGATGCCGCAGCCCTGGGCACTGATCAGCACGTCGGTGCCCGACATCCAGCTCTGGCGCGTGGACACCCACTGGGTCGCGCTCGGCCTCACGCGGTGCGGCGAGGGGGAGTTCCGGCTCCTGGCCTGGATCACCGAGACCGACCCGCCGTGACAGACCCACCGAGACTGACCCACCGAGACTGACCCGCCGTGACAGGCCCGCCGTGACTGAGCCAGCCGTGACCGACCCGCCGTGACAGGCCCGCCGTGACAGGCCCGCCGTGACTGAGCCAGCCGTGACCGACGGCGCCGCGGGTCCGCCATGCCCGCCGGTCCTCGACGCGCCTCGCCCCGCCGTGACCGACTGACCGACCGCCCGCCGGGCAACACCCGACGATCCGCCGCACGTACACCTACGTCTACGGCCGCCGGTCCGGAACCCCCGCCGCCTCGCGCAACCGCCCGTACTCCTCGGCCATGGAGGACAGCGTCCAGCGCGCGTTCAGCCCGCTCGGGTTGGGCAGTGCCCAGATGCGGGTCTCCCCGATCGTCCGCTCCTGCGGACCGACGGCGGCGCCGCGCTCCCCGAACGCCGTCCGGTACGCCGTGATGCCGACCACCGCCAGCCACCGCGGACGCAGACGCTCGACCCGCTCGGTCAGCAGCCGGCCGCCTTCCCGGAACTCCTCGCCGCTCAGCTCGTCGGCCCGCGCGGTCGCCCGCGCCACCACGTTCGTGATGCCGAGTCCGTACGCGAGCAACTCGTCCTGCTCCGCCGGCTTCAGCAGCCGCGGGGTGAAGCCGGACAGTTCGAGCACGGGCCAGAAGCGGTTGCCGGGACGTGCGAAGTGGTGGCCCGTCGCCGCCGACATCAGCCCCGGATTGATCCCGCAGAAGAGGACGGAAAGGCCGCCCGCGGCCACGTCGGGGATGACGCGGTCGCGGGCGGCCTCGAGCTCCTGCGGGGTGAACCGGGTCAGAGGATCGACCCGGGGGTGTACGCCGCGGCCTCCGGGTGCTGCTTGACGATCTCCTCGATACGGGAGACCACGGCGGCGACCTGGTCGGCGGCGGCACCGGTGAACGACAGCTTGTCCGCCATCAGCGCGTCGAGCTGCGCGCGGTCCAGCGGGATCCGCTCGTCGGCGGCCAGCTTGTCGAGCAGCTCGTTGCGCTCGGCGCCCTGCTCGCGCATGGCGAGGGCCGAGGCGACGGCGTTCTCCTTGATGGCCTCGTGGGCGAGCTCGCGGCCCACCCCGGCGCGGACGGCGCCCATCAGGACCTTGGTCGTGGCGAGGAAGGGGAGGTAGCGGTCCAGCTCGCGGGCGACGACGGCCGGGAACGCGCCGAACTCGTCGAGCACGGTCAGGAAGGTCTCCAGGAGGCCGTCGAGCGCGAAGAACGCGTCGGGCAGCGCGACCCGGCGGACCACCGAGCAGGAGACGTCGCCCTCGTTCCACTGGTCGCCCGCCAGCTCGCCCGTCATCGACGCGTAGCCGCGCAGGATGACCATGAGGCCGTTGACGCGCTCGCAGGAGCGGGTGTTCATCTTGTGCGGCATCGCGGAGGAGCCGACCTGGCCGGGCTTGAAGCCCTCGGTGACCAGCTCGTGGCCGGCCATCAGGCGGATCGTCTTGGCGACCGACGACGGCGCGGCGGCCAGCTGCACGAGACCGGTGACCACGTCGTAGTCGAGCGAGCGCGGGTAGACCTGGCCGACCGAGGTGAAGGCGTGCGCGAAGCCGAGGTGCCCGGCGATGCGCTGCTCCAGATCCGCCAGCTTGGCCGCGTCGCCGCCGAGCAGGTCCAGCATGTCCTGGGCCGTGCCGACCGGGCCCTTGATGCCGCGCAGCGGGTAGCGGGCGATCAGCTCCTCCAGGCGGCCGTAGGCGACGAGCAGCTCGTCGGCGGCCGTGGCGAAACGCTTGCCGAGGGTCGTGGCCTGGGCGGCGACGTTGTGCGAGCGGCCGGCCATGACGAGCTCGGCGTACTCGCCGGAGAGCTTGCCGAGGCGGGCCAGGACGGCGACCGTGCGGTCCCGCATCAGCTCCAGCGAGAGCCGGATCTGCAGCTGCTCGACGTTCTCGGTGAGGTCGCGGGAGGTCATGCCCTTGTGGACGTGCTCGTGACCGGCGAGGGCGTTGAACTCCTCGATCCGGGCCTTCACATCGTGCCGGGTGACCTTCTCGCGCTCGGCGATGGAGCCGAGGTCGACCTGGTCGAGGACACGCTCGTAGTCGGCGAGGGCCGCGTCCGGGACCTCGATCCCGAGGTCCTTCTGGGCACGCAGCACGGCGAGCCACAGCTGACGCTCCAGCTTCACCTTCTGCTCGGGGGACCAGAGGACGGCGAGCTCCGCGGAGGCGTAGCGGCCGGCCAGGACGTTGGGGATGCGAGGCTTGGCAGTCACGTGACCAGATTCTACTGGCGGTTTCTGCAGGCCAGCGCCACGGCCCGGTTTGTCTCTTGCTACGAGACGCCCGTCACGTGCGCATGCGTCCGGGGGAGTCCGGTGCGCTCCCCCGGACGCCCTTACGCCGTCGGCGGCTCGAACGGAAGCAGCTCCGGCCGCTTGGCCGGGCGGCCGTCGCCCGAGGAGCGGCCGGTCAGGCGGCGGCCGATCCACGGGCCCAGGTGCTCCCTGGCGAACCGCGCGTCGCCGACCCGGCGGGTCACCCAGCCCGGGGGCGCGGTCGGCGGCAGCGGCGTCCGCCAGTCGTCCCCGGGGGCCAGGCCCAGCGCCTGCCACACGGCCTCGGCCACGCGGCGGTGGCCCTCGTCGGTCAGATGGAGCCGGTCGACGTCCCACAGGCGCGGGTCGCCGAGTGCGGGCGCTCCGTACAGGTCGACCACCAGGGCGCCGTGCCGGGCGGCGAGCTCGTCGACGTAGTCGAAGAGCTCCTCCATGCGCGGGCGGAAGCGCTGCATGACGGGACCGTTGCGGCCCGGGCTGCGCATCAGGACGAGCTGCCCGCAGGACGGCGCCAGCTTCTCGACCGCCTCGGTGAGCAGACCCTTCACCCGGCCCATGTCGCACTTCGGCCGCAGTGTGTCGTTCAGGCCGCCGACCAGGGTCACCACGTCCGCCTTCATGGCGGCGGCCAGGTCGACCTGCTCCTCCACGATCTGGCCGATGAGCTTCCCCCGTACAGCGAGGTTCGCGTACCGGAAGCCGGTGGTACGGGCGGCCAGCCGGGTCGCGAGGAGGTCCGCCCACCCCCGATAGGTCCCGTCGGGCAGCCGGTCCGACATTCCCTCGGTGAAACTGTCGCCGACGGCGACCAGGCTTGTGTAGGTGGCATTCATCTCCATGACGGGAGAGATCATACCGCTTGGTATGCGGATGTCGATCCGCCGGGGGGCCGCGGGGGCCCCCGCGCCGCCGGGCGCCCGCCCCCCCCCGTGGGGGGGCCGCCGGGGGCCCCCCCCCCCGGCGCCCCCCACCCGCTGGAGTGGGAGGTGCTGCG
>NZ_JBHWBS010000087.1:0-17627 GCF_042735655.1 Streptomyces sp. NPDC059567
ACCAGGGGGTGCGGCCCGGCCCTGCGAGCGGCCGCCTAGCGGATCGGCATCCCGGAGAGCGTGCGCGCGATGACCAGGCGCTGGATCTCGCTCGTGCCCTCGAAGATGGTGTAGATGGCCGCGTCGCGGTGCATCCGCTCCACGGGGTACTCACGGGTGTAGCCGTTGCCGCCGAGGATCTGGATGGCCTGGCCGGTGACCTTCTTGGCGACCTCGCTCGCGTAGAGCTTGGACATCGACCCCTCGGCCGAGGTGAACGGCTTGCCGGTGGTCGCCATCCAGGAGGCGCGCCAGACCAGGAGCCGGGCGGCGTCGATCTGGGTGCGCATGTCGGCGAGCTGGAAGGCGACGCCCTGGTTGTCGATGATCGGGCGGCCGAACTGCTCACGGGTCTTGGCGTAGTCGAGGGCGACCTCGTACGCGGCGCGGGCGGTGCCGACGGCCATGGCGCCGACAGCGGGGCGGGAGGCCTCGAAGGTGGCCATGGCGGCGTTCTTCACGCGCTCTCCGCCACCGGCCTTGGCCTTCTCGCGGGCCCGGGCGAGGCGCTCGTCGAGCTTCTCCTTGCCGCCGAGGAGGCAGTGGCCGGGGACGCGGACGTCCTCCAGGACGACCTCGGCGGTGTGCGAGGCGCGAATGCCGTGCTTCTGGAACTTCTGCCCCTGGGAGAGACCGGGGGTGTTCGGCGGCACGATGAAGGAGGCATGCCCCTTGGAGCCGAGCTCGGGGTCCACCGCGGCGACGACGACGTGGACGTTGGCGATTCCGCCGTTGGTCGCCCAGGTCTTGGTGCCGTTGAGGACCCACTCGTCCTTCGCCTCGTCGTAGACGGCCCGGGTGCGCATCGAGGCGACGTCGGAGCCGGCGTCGGGCTCGGAGGAGCAGAAGGCGGCGACCTTGACGTCGTCGACGTCGCCGTACATCTGCGGGATCCAGGTGCCGATCTGCTCCTCGGTGCCGTTGGCGAGGACGCCGACGGCGGCCAGGCCGGTGCCGACGATGGAGAGGGCGATGCCCGCGTCGCCCCAGAAGAGCTCCTCCATCGCCATCGGGATGCCGAGGCCCGTAGGGTCGAAGAACTGCTGGGCATAGAAATCGAGAGAGTAGATGCCGATCTTGGCGGCTTCCTGGATGATCGGCCAGGGAGTCTCCTCACGCTCGTCCCACTCGGCGGCGGCGGGGCGCATCACGTCCTCGGCGAAGCCGTGCAGCCAGTCACGGACCTGCTTCTGGTCGTCGTTGAGTTCGAGCGTGAACTCGGCCATGTTCCCTCCCAGCACTGCGTTACTTGCGGTAACAGCAGTCTGTTACTCGCTGGTAGGCGCTGTCAACCTGCGGTGGACCGTGCGGCACCGGGTGCCGCTCGGGTGTTACGTTGCGACAGCCTCACGGAATTCGCACGGGCGGGGAGACACGCTATGGAGACCACACACCGGACCACCGACCAGCAGTCGCCGGCCGATCAGCGGCGCCGCGAACTGTTGGAGGCGGCGGACCGGGTGGTGCTCCGGGACGGCCCCAAGGCCTCGATGAACGCGATCGCCGCGGAGGCGGGGATCACCAAGCCGATCCTCTACCGGCACTTCGGCGACAAGGGCGGGCTGTACCGCGCCCTCGCGACCCGGCACACCGACGCACTGCTCTCCGCGCTGCGGGCGGCGCTCGACGCACCGGCCGACCGGCGCCGGCGGGTCGAGTCCACGCTCGACACGTACCTCGCCTCGATCGAGGCGATGCCGCAGGTCTACCGCTTCCTGATGCACCCCGCGGACGAGACGCACCAGGCCGAGCAGGGCTTCGACGTGGGTCGCCACTCGGCGCCCGTGCTGCGGCGCATGGGCGAGGAGCTCGGCCAGGTCATCGCCGAGCGCATCGACCTCGGCCCGGCCGGCGAGGCGCAGGCACGCATCTGGGGCCACGGAATCGTGGGCATGATGCATGCGGCGGGCGACTGGTGGCTCGGCGAACGCCCGTGCTCGCGCAGCGAGTTGGTGCGAGCCCTCGCGGACCTGCTGTGGGGCCGCCTGGCGGAGGCGGCGGACCGCGCCGGCGCGCCGGGGTTCTGAACCACGCCCCTCGGGCATCCCCGGCGCGAACGACGACGGGCGGTCAGCGGCGCAGCGCGTCCGCTCCCGCGCCCCAAGGCTCCTTGCGGATCGCACGGAGCAGGCGTGACTTGCGCCACCCCGTCACACGGTCCGCGTAGACGCCGCCCTCCAGGTGGTCCGTCTCGTGCTGGAGGCAGCGGGCGAAGAAGCCCGTGCCCTCGACGCGGGCCGGAGTGCCGTCCATGAGGACGCCCTCGACGACCGCGCGGTCGAAGCGGGGGGTCGGGGCTTCCAGGCCCGGCAGGGACAGACAGCCCTCCGCGCCCCGGATCACGTCCCCGTCCGCCTCCACCAGGCGCGGGTTCACCAGGTGCCCGAGGTGGCGCACGTCCTCGTCGTCCGGGCAGTCGTACACGAAGACGCGCAGCCCCACCCCCACCTGGTTCGCCGCGAGGCCCACGCCATTGGCCGCGTACATCGTGGCGAACATGTCCTCGACCAGCCGGGCGAGCTCCGGGCCGAAGTCGCTGACGGGTTCACAGGGGGTGTGCAGCACCGGGTCGCCGAGCAAGGTCATGCCTCGGACGCGGCCGGAACTGCCGGGGATCGGCCGGTTTCGCATGGGCGTAAGGGTACGGTCCGCGTTGACCTCGTCGTTTCGGCGAGTGTCCCAGGGGTGCCGCAGTTCGGGTCGCCGGGCCGATCTCGATAGGCTGAGCCCGGACCGACGCAAGGAGGAACAAGGAAGATGTCAGGACACCCCGGTAATCCAGAGCCGCTGTCGCCGCGCGCCAAGCTGGCCGTGACGGCGGGCAAGGCCGCGGCCGCGGTGTCGCGCGCAGCAGGACGCGGCAGTGGATCGGTCATCGGCGGCAAGGTGGCGCTGAAGCTCGACCCGGACCTGCTGGGTCGGCTCGCGCAGCATCTGGACGTCGTCCTGGTGTCCGCGACGAACGGCAAGACCACCACGACCCGGCTGATCGCCGAGGCCCTGCGGGCCAGCGGCCCCGTCGTCTCCAACGCGCTGGGCGCCAACATGCCCGCGGGCATCACCTCGGCGCTGGCGGGCGGCTCGGACGCCAAGTACGGCGTCATCGAGGTCGACGAGAAGTACCTCGCCGGAGTCGCCCGGGACACGACGCCCAAGGCGATCGCGCTGCTCAACCTCTCCCGCGACCAGCTGGACCGCGCCGCCGAGACCCGGATGCTCGCCGAGAAGTGGCGCGAGGGTCTGAGCGGTACGAAGGCCGTGGTCATCGCCAACGCCGACGACCCGCTGATCGTGTGGGCCGCCTCCTCCTCCCCCAACGTGGTGTGGGTCGCCGCCGGCCAGGAGTGGAAGGACGACGCCTGGTCGTGCCCCGCCTGCGGCGGTGTGATGCAGCGTCCGGGCGACGACTGGTTCTGCGGCGAGTGCGGCTTCCGCCGCCCGGCGCCGAGCTGGGCGCTCAACGGCGACCATGTGCTCGACCCGCACGGTTCGGCCTGGCCGATCCACCTCCAGCTGCCCGGCCGCGCCAACAAGGCCAACGCCGCGACCTCCGCCGCCGTCGCCGCCGTCTTCGGTGTGCCGCCGCAGGTCGCCCTGGAGCGCATGTACCAGGTGCAGGCCGTGGCCGGGCGCTACGACGTCGTCTCCTTCCAGGGCCGTGAGCTGCGCCTGCTGCTCGCGAAGAACCCGGCCGGCTGGCTCGAAACGTTTTCCCTCATCGACCAGCCGCCGGCCCCGGTGATCCTCTCCGTCAACGCGCGCGGCGCCGACGGCACGGACACCTCCTGGCTGTGGGACGTGGACTACGGGCGGCTCGCCGGCCACCCGATCATGGTGATCGGCGACCGCAAGCTGGACCTGGCGGTCCGCCTCGAGGTCGCGGGCGTGGACTTCCGCGTGTGCGAGACGATCGACGAGGCGGTCCGGCTGGCGCCGCCCGGGCAGATCGAGCTGATCGCCAACTACACCGCCTTCCAGGACGTCCGCCGCCGCGTCGGCAACTGACCCGTAGAGGACATGCAGCATGAGTGACAGCAGCCTGCGCCTGGTCTGGGTCTACCCGGACCTGCTCAGCACGTACGGCGACCAGGGCAACGCCCTCGTCGTCGAGCGCCGCGCCCGCCAGCGCGGTCTGGACGTCCAGCGCGTCGACGTCCGCAGCGACCAGCCGATCCCGACCTCCGGCGACATCTACCTGATCGGTGGCGGCGAGGACCGGCCGCAGCGCCTCGCGGCCGAGCGGCTGCGCCGCGACGGCGGCCTGGAGCGTGCGGCGTCCAACGGCGCGATCATCTTCTCGGTCTGCGCCGGCTACCAGATCCTGGGCCACGAGTTCATCAACGACCTCGGCGAGCGCGAGCCCGGCCTCGGTCTGATCGATGTCATCTCCACCCGCGGCGAGGGCGAGCGGTGCGTCGGCGACGTCCTCGCCGACATCGACCCGCGGCTCGGTCTCCCCCAGCTCACCGGGTTCGAGAACCACCAGGGCATCACCCACCTCGGCCCGACGGCCCGCCCGTTCGCCCGCACCGTCCTCGGCAAGGGCAACGGCACGGGCGACGGCACCGAGGGCGCGTACAACGACACCGTCTTCGGTACGTACATGCACGGCCCAGTCATGGCACGCAACCCGCAGATCGCGGACCTGCTCCTGAAGCTGGCCCTCGATGTGAACGCGCTGCCGCCGACCGACGACCGGTGGTACGAGGCGCTGCGCGCCGAGCGGATCGCCGCCGCGACGCAGCCTGCCTGACCGTCCGGCGCGGTGCACGTCTGAGCACCCTTACGCCCATTGGATTCGTAAGTAAATACGGTGTCCAAACTGCGGACATCCGGTTCGGCCCCGCCACCCGGCACCGATAAGGTGGCGGGGATCCAACCGGACGACGTGGTCCGGAAGTCGGCCCACGTTGCAAAGGTATTCGGGCTATGCGCATTGGTGTGCTCACCTCCGGCGGCGACTGCCCCGGTCTGAACGCCGTCATCCGTTCCGTCGTGCACCGCGCCGTCGTCGACCACGGTGACGAGGTCATCGGCTTCCACGACGGCTGGAAGGGCCTCCTGGAGGCGGACTACCGCAAGCTCGACCTCGACGCGGTGGGCGGCATCCTGGCCCGTGGCGGCACCATCCTCGGCTCCTCCCGGGTCCAGCCGGCGCACCTCGTCGACGGCGTCGAGCGCGCCAAGGGCCATGTCGCCGAGCTCGGTCTCGACGCGATCATCCCGATCGGCGGCGAGGGCACCCTGAAGGCCGCCAATCTGCTCTCCCAGGCCGGGCTGCCGATCGTCGGCGTGCCGAAGACCATCGACAACGACATCTCCTCGACCGACGTCACCTTCGGCTTCGACACCGCCGTCGGCGTCGCGACCGAGGCCCTGGACCGGCTGAAGACGACCGCCGAGTCCCACCAGCGCGTCCTGATCGTCGAGGTCATGGGCCGGCACACCGGCTGGATCGCCCTGCACTCCGGCATGGCCGCGGGCGCGCACGCGATCGTCGTGCCCGAGCGCCCCTTCGACATCGACGAGCTGACCGCCCGGGTCGGCGAGCGCTTCGAGGCCGGCAAGCGCTTCGCGATCGTGGTGGTCGCCGAGGGTGCGAAGCCGCGCGAGGGCTCCATGAGCTTCGAGGTCGGCGCCAAGGACCAGTACGGTCACGAGCGCTTCACCGGAGTCGCCAACCAGCTCTCGGTGGAGCTGGAGCGCCGCCTCGGCAAGGAGGCCCGCCCGGTGATACTCGGTCACGTCCAGCGCGGCGGCACGCCGACCGCGTACGACCGTGTCCTCGCCACCCGCTTCGGCTGGCACGCGGTGGAGGCGGCGCACCGCGGCGAGTTCGGGATGCTGACCGCACTGCGCGGCACGGAGATCACGATGGTCCCGCTGGCCCAGGCCGTGGAGACCCTCAAGACGGTCCCGGCCGAGCGGTACGCAGAGGCCGAGTGCGTGCTCTGACCGCCGTACCGACACCACGAACCGCCCCCGGTCGCATCCGCGAACGGGGGCGGTTCTAGTCTGGTGCGGACAACAAGCGCGAATCGGGCTCCAGGAGTACACACATGGATCACAGCGGGCACGGCATGACCATGGATCTGCCGCCGTTCACGCTGGGACGGGGGCTCGAGTTCTCGCCGGACCTGTTCTTCCTCATCGGCAGCGTCGTGGGACTCGCGCTGTACGGATGGGGAGTGGCGCGGCTGCGCCAGCGCGGTGACACCTGGCCCGTCAGCCGGACGATCCTCTTCACGCTGGGCGTGCTGACCGTCGCGCTGATGATGTGCACCAAGCTGAACGACTACGGCATGGTCATGTTCAGCGTGCACATGGTGCAGCACATGGTCATCTCGATGCTCTCGCCGATCCTGATCCTGCTCGGTGCCCCGGTCACGCTGGCGCTGCGCGCCCTGCCGGTCGCGGCCCGGGGCGACAAGGGCCCGCGCGAGCTGCTCCTGATGCTGCTCCACAGCCGCTACATGAAGATCGTCACGCATCCCGCGTTCACGATCCCGCTCTTCATCGCGAGCCTGTACGGCTTCTACTTCACCCCGATCTTCGACACGCTGATGGGGTCCAAGGTCGGGCACATCGCGATGATGGTGCACTTCCTCGCCGTCGGTCTGGTCTTCTTCTGGCCGATCATGGGCGTCGACCCGGGTCCGCACCGCCCGGGGTACGTGATGCGGATGCTGGAGCTCTTCGCGGGCATGCCGTTCCACGCCTTCTTCGGTATCGCCCTGATGATGGCGAGCGAGCCGATGATCAAGGCGTACGAGAATCCGCCGGCCTCGCTGGGGATCGACGCGCTCGCCGACCAGAACGCGGCGGGCGGTATCGCCTGGGCGTTCAGCGAGATCCCGTCGGTGCTGGTGCTGATCGCGCTGGTGTACCAGTGGTACCACTCCGAGCAGCGGCAGGCCGTCCGCAAGGACCGGGCCGCCGACCGTGACGGGGACAAGGAGCTGGAGGCGTACAACGCGTATCTCGCCTCGCTCCGCACCCGCGGACAGCGGGTCGGGACGCAGGACTGACCCCGGCCTGACGTGGGAGTGACGCGGGAGTAGCGCTTCGCCCGCCTCAGGGGTCACGATGAGGGTGACGGCCCCGTCGGGAGGAGGCGGACAGATGTCCGGTCCCACGAAGGCGATGTGCGTGATCACCGTCGCGGCCCTGGTGCTGACGACGGCGTACACGGTGGCGCTCGGCAGCAGCGGCTGGCTCTGGTTCGGCTGGATCGTGCTCGGCGTGGTCACCATCGGCATGGCGGCGGCGGACAGCTCCGCCCCCGCGGGCGCCCGTCGCCGCGGCCCGACCAGGCCCGGCCCCCAGCCCTGAGGTCACGTGGGCCACGGTCCGGTGTCCGCGAAGGGACAGGGCCGACCGGGGTCCTCGGTGTGGTCGATTCCGCGCGGGACGTCAGCGCGGGGCGAGGACGATCCAGGTGCGGCCGGGGGCGAAGTTCAGGGGTGCCCCGTCCGGGGTGGTGAAGCTCGTGCCCTTCTCGGCCGCGGGGCGGCTCCAGCGGGCGTCGTGGGCCTTGCCGTCGCGCAGGACGACGGCGGTGCCGCTGCCGACGGTCTCGGTGTAGGGCGAGACGCTGCCGAGGACGTCATGGAACCGCGAGGACCGTATGGTCACGTGCTGCACCACCACGGTGGTCGCCGTCACCGGGCCCTCGTCGGTGGTACGTGCGGGGCTGCCGTCCATCGACACCCGCCAGCTCTTCTCGGCCGCGTTCCAGGTGAAGGTGTAGCGGGAGGCCGGGAAGCGCACGGTGCGCTCGTTGACCTGCTCGCCGCCCGCGGGGGCGGGGCCGAAGCGGAAGCCGATGTCCTTGGCGTCCTCGGCCTTCGGAGCGGCGGCGAGCGCGCGCCCGGGCAGCACGTACAGGTTGTGGGGCGCCGGCCGGCCGCCGCCGCGCAGATAGGCGCCGGGGGCGTCCTCCGGGGGCAGCGGGTACAGCGGAGCGGCCCGCAGGAGGGGCTTCAGGGCGGCCTGCGAGCCGGAGTAGGCGAGCGCGGGCCGGCCGAACTGGCGCAGCAGCTCGATGTCGGACTCGCGGGCGCTGCGGACGGGGCCGATCCGTTCCGGGAGATCGGAGGAGTAGACCGCGAGCAGCCGGGTCTGGCCGCCCTCCACCTGCTCGACGTAGACGAGGTCGGCCGCGCCGAGACCGGTGTGCGGGCGGGCCGGGGGCACGTTGTCGATCTTGACGGCGAGCACGGGGGCGGGCCGGGCCGGCAGTCCCGTGAAGGGCGACCGCGTCTCCTGGGTGGGGACGGGAGTCGTCGGCGCGGGGGTCGGGGGCGGGGTCGGTGTGGGCTCGGGGGTGCCGGAGTCGGCGCAGCCGTACAACCCGGCGGTCGTCACCGCGCACAGCAGCACGGTGACGGCTGCGCCGGGCCGTATGCGTCGGTGTGCGGCAGCCATAAGGTCCACTCTCCGTCTCCAGTGTGGACCACGGTCGCGCGAGTGGTTACAAATAGGCGATGCTCAACGGAGACGGGGGCCGCCGGTGTTCTACCAGCTGATGAAGTACGTTCTGCTCGGGCCGCTGCTGAGGCTGCTGTTCCGGCCTCGTATCGAGGGCCTCGAACACATCCCGGAGGACGGCGCGGCGATCGTCGCGGGCAATCATCTGTCGTTCTCCGACCACTTCCTCATGCCCGTGGTGCTCAAGCGTCGGATCACCTTCCTCGCCAAGCAGGAGTACTTCACCGGGCCGGGGCTCAAGGGCAGGCTGACCGCGGCGTTCTTCCGCAGCGCCGGGCAGATCCCGGTGGACCGCTCCGGCAAGGAGGCCGGGAAGGCGGCGATCCGCGAGGGGCTCGGGGTGCTGTCCAAGGGCGAGCTGCTCGGGATCTACCCGGAAGGGACCCGCTCGCACGACGGCAGGCTCTACAAGGGCAAGGTCGGGGTCGCGGTCATGGCGATCACGGCCGGCGTGCCGGTGATCCCGTGCGCGATGGTGGGCACCTTCGAGATCCAGCCGCCCGGCCAGGTCGTGCCCAAGGTCAGGCGGGTCACCATCCGGTTCGGGGAGCCCCTGGACTTCTCGCGGTACGCGGGCATGGAGGGCGAGAAGGCGGCGGTCCGCGCGGTGACGGACGAGATCATGTACGAGATCCTCGCGCTGTCCGGCCAGGAGTACGTCGACGCCTACGCCGCCAAGGTGAAAGCGGCGGAGGAGCAGTCGAAGGCGGCGAACGCCAAGGCTCCACGAAAGTTCCCCCGCCGCGGACGCTGACGGCGGATCCGCGCAGTGCGAAACGCCTTGGGGCGGCGACCGCGGCCGCCGTGGCTCGCCGCCCGCGCGTGAGCGAGGGGCGGCCCGTCGCGCCCCGGGCCGCCCCTCGAAGGGTCATACGGTGACTACGGCTGGGGCGTGGCGTGCGGTGCGCAGGTCACGTCCTTGCTGTCGAGCTTGCCCGTCAGCAGGTAGGCCTCCACCCGGGTGTTCAGGCAGGGGTTGGTGAGGTTGGTGATGCCGTGCGAGCCGGCGTCCTTCTCGGTGATCAGGCGCGAGCCCTTGAACCGCTTGTGCAGTTCGAGCGCTCCGGCGTACGGCGTGGCCGCGTCGCGCTCGGCCTGGGTGATGAGGACCGGCGGCAGGCCCTTGCCGGTCCGCACCTCGGTCGGGCGCTGGCGCGGGGTGGACCAGGTCGCGCAGGGCAGGTTCATCCAGGCGTTGGACCAGGTCATGAACGGGTACCGCTCGTGGAGCCGGCTGTTGTCGCGGTCCCACTTCCTCCAGCTCGTCGGCCAGGGGGCGTCGGCGCACTCCACGGCGGTGTAGACCGCGTTGCCGTTCTCGGAGGCGGCGTTGCCGGCCGTGTCGGTGGGGTCGGAGGCCGCCGAGTCGATCAGCGGCTGCGGGTCACCGGCGGCGTACGCGCTCCAGGCCTTGGCGACCGGCACCCACATGGAGTCGTAGTACGGCGCGTTCTGGAAGAAGCCGATGAGCTCGGCCGGGCCGACCTTGCCGCCGAGGGGGTTCTTCTTGGCGTCGGCGCGCAGGGTCTCCCACTGCTGCCGGACCTCGGTGTAGGTGTCGCCGAGGTGGAAGGTGGCGTCGTGCCGGGCGACCCAGGTCATCCAGTCCTTGAGCCGGCCCTCGAAGGCGATGTCCTGGTCGAGGTTGACCTCGTACCAGATCTTCCGCGTCGACGGGTTGACGACGCTGTCGAGCACCATGCGGCGGACGTGCGTCGGGAAGAGCGTGCCGTAGACGGCGCCGAGGTAGGTGCCGTAGGAGACGCCGACGAAGTTGAGCTTCTTCTCGCCGAGCGCGGCCCGGATGACGTCGAGGTCACGGGCGGTGTTGAGGGTGTTGATGTACGGCAGGATGTCGCCGCTCTTCTCGGCGCAGCCCTCGGCGTACTCGGCGGCGAGCTTGCGCTGCGCGCGCTTGTCGGCCTCGCTGTCGGGGACCGGGTCGAGCTTGGGGCCCTTGACGAACTCGGCCGGGTCGACGCAGGAGATGGGCGCCGAGTGGCCGACGCCGCGCGGGTCGAAGCCCACGAAGTCGTACGCCTTGGCGGTGTTCACCCAGATCGGGGCCTTGGTGGTGACCCGGCGCGGGAAGCGCAGGCCGGAACCGCCGGGGCCGCCCGGGTTGTAGAGCAGCGCGCCCTGGCGCTCGGCGGGCGTGCCGGTGGCGCCGATGCGGTCGACGGCGATCTTGATCTGCTTGCCGTTCGGCCGGCTGTAGTCGACCGGGACGGTGACCCAGCCGCAGGTGATGGGCTTCTCCAGGCCCCAGTCGGCCGGACAGTCCTGCCAGTCGATGCCCTGCTGCGCCGCCCGCTCGGCGGCCAGGGCGACGCCGCGCGCCTCGCTGTCCGGCCGGTGGCGGCTGTCGGCCGTGGCGGTCGGCGCTGCCAGCACGCCGGCCATGAGCGTGCCCGCTATCAGAGTGCCGGCCGAGCCGAGCACTGCTGTGCGTCTCACGTGATGCCTCCCCCTCTGTCGGCGCCGCCCCCGTGGCAGCGCCGTGATGTCGGTCTGTCCGGGGGATCCTTACGTTCCACCGGCGCACGGCAAAGGGCGTACACCTGTTTCTTTGCCGAACCGATAACCGGAGACCGGTGTACCGCTGATCGGTGAACTCAGGACGGCGCGAGGATGCCCAACGCCTCGTCGAGGGTCCGGCGCAGCTGGAGGGCGTCGGCGGCGACGACGGTGACGAGAGCCGCGGGTCCGGCGAGCGGGGCGAGGACGGCGTTCCCGGTGAGCGTGCGGGGCTCGACCGGCTTGTCCTCGAACTCCGGTTCGACGACGAGGAGTTGTCCGGTCGCGCGGTGCCCGGCGAGGACTGCGCCGCCGCCCCATCCGCCGGGGGCCCCGGGTCCGTAGGCCAACTCCTGGTCGAGCAGGGGCCGTCCGGCGCGGCGGACGGTGAGGCGGGTGACGAGCGTGCCGGTCTCCTCGCCGTGGCGTCCGAGGATCTGCTCCTCGCGGAGCACGAGCCGCGCGGTGGGGGCGAGTTCGACGGTGGTCCGCATCCGCAGGTCGGAGCCGTACGCGGAGACGAGCTGTTCGGGCAGCCAGCGCAGCACGGCGTCGTCGCCGACCGTGATTCTGATGTCGTACGCGGCGGGTCCGGCCGCTCGGCCGGGCAGGGCCACGGTCGCGGCGGCCGAGTCGACCAGGAGCCGTGCCCCGTCCCGTACGTCCGTCTCGATCGCGAGCCGGTCACCGCCGAGCGGCGCGCTCATCGCTCCGACGACGGTGACGCGCGTGTACGGGCCGGTGGTGCGGGTGCGGCGGAGGGCGAGGGGCCCGTCGCTCTCCAGGAGCGGCAGTCCGCCGTCGGCGTCGGCGACGATCCGGGCGGTGGCGCGCAGGCTCATGCGGCGGCGGTCGCGGCCCAGGCGGCGAGCCGGCCTCGGACCCAGTCGGCCACGGGGCCGACCCCCTGCTCGCCGGTGAGCGAGGTGAAGGCGACGGGCAGCTCGCCGCGCTGCTCCTTCGCGTCCCGGGCCATCCGCTCCAGATCGGAGCCGACGTACGGGGCGAGGTCGGTCTTGTTGACGACCAGCAGGTCGGCGGTGGTGACGCCGGGACCGCCCTTGCGCGGGATGTCGTCGCCGCCCGCGACGTCGATGACGAAGATCTGGGCGTCGACGAGGCCCTTGGAGAAGGTGGCGGTGAGGTTGTCGCCGCCGGACTCGACCAGGATCAGATCGAGCGGGCCCACGGTGTCCTCCAGCTCCTCGACGGCTTCGAGGTTGGCGGAGATGTCGTCGCGGATCGCGGTGTGCGGGCAGGCGCCGGTCTCGACGGCCTGGATGCGCTCGGGGGGCAGGACGGCGTTGCGGAGCAGGAACTCGGCGTCCTCGCGGGTGTAGATGTCGTTGGTGACGACGGCGATGGAGAGCTGGTCGCGCAGGGCCCGGCAGAGCGCGGCGACGGTCGCGGTCTTGCCGGAGCCGACGGGGCCGCCGAGGCCGATCCGCAGCGCGCGCCGGGTGCCGTCGGGGCGGTGGGCGTCGGCGGAGACGGCGCCGAGGTGGTCGTGGGAGTGGTCGAGGTGCATGGGGCGGCTCCAGTGGTTCTCAGGATGCGAAGAGGCGGACGGGCCAGGACGCGTGCTGCTCGGCGGTGATGTCGAGGAGGGGCGCGGAGGCGGCGGGCAGGGCGTCGACGCCCTTCCGGGCGGCTGCGGCGGCTTCCTCGGCGACGCGGTCCATGGCGGGGGCGAGGCGGGCGAGGACGGCGGTGGCCTGGAAGGGGTCCAGGCTCAGCAGCCGGACCGTGGCGGTGGCGGGGCCGCTGACGGTCTCGTACGCGACGCAGTGTGCGGCGTCCTCGGGGCCGAGCCCGGCGGCGCGGGCGGCGACACCGAGGACGACGGGCTGGTGGGCGCCGCGGGGGAACGCGGCGGCGAGCGCGTCGAGTTCGGGGCAGGGCCAGGTGGCGCGGGACGCCCGCATCATCTGCCGGCCGAGCTTGCGGGCGGCGGCGCGCAGGGCGGGCGAGGGGGTGCGGGCGTCGGCGGCCGCGTCGAGGGCGTACGGGTCGTGGCCGAGCGCGGCCGCGGCGGCGAGGGCCGCCGCGGTGAGCCCGCTGGTGTGGAGCCGGCCGTGGCAGAACGCGGCGAGGCTCGCCGCGTCCGTGATCCGGCCGGCCTTGACGGCGGCCTCGGCCCCGCCGGAGTGGGCGTGCCCGCCGGCGGGGAAACGCCCGTCGGCGAGCACGAGGAGGGCGGCGCGACTCGTCATCAGAAGAGGAAGTAGCGCTGGGCCATGGGCAGTTCGGCGGCGGGCGCGGGCTCGACCGGTTCGCCGTCGATCGTGACCGTGAAGGTGTCGGCGTCGACCTCGACCCGGGGCAGCGCGTCGTTCTCCCGCATGTCCGCCTTGGTCACGCGCCGTGTGCTGCCGATCGCGGTGAACTCCTTGTTCACGCCCACTCGTTGGGCGATGTCGTCCTCGATCGCCGCCTGGGCGACGAAGTTGAAGGAGCCGGCAGCCGCGGCCTTCCCGAGCGCCCCGAACATCGGGCGGGGCAGCACGGGTTGCGGGGTGGGGATGGAGGCGTTGGCGTCGCCCATCTGCGCGTAGGCGATCTGGCCGCCCTTGAGCACGGTCTGCGGCTTCACTCCGAAGAACGCCGGATCCCAGAGCACGAGGTCCGCGAGCTTGCCGGGCTCGACCGAGCCGACGAGGTGGTCCATCCCCTGGGCGACGGCCGGGTTGATCGTGTACTTGGCGACATAGCGGCGGGCCCGGTGGTTGTCTGCGCGGCCGTCGCCGGGCAGGGCGCCCCGGCGCTTCTTCATCACGTGCGCGGTCTGCCAGGTGCGCATGATCACCTCGCCGATACGCCCCATGGCCTGCGAGTCCGAGGAGATGATCGAGATGGCGCCGAGGTCGTGCAGGACGTCCTCGGCCGCGATGGTCGAGGGGCGGATCCGGGACTCGGCGAAGGCGAGGTCCTCGGGGACGGCCGGGTTGAGGTGGTGGCAGACCATCAGCATGTCGAGGTGTTCCTCGATGGTGTTGACGGTGTGCGGCCGGGTCGGGTTGGTCGAGCTGGGCAGTATGTACGGCTCGGACACGACGGTGATGATGTCGGGGGCGTGCCCGCCTCCGGCGCCCTCGGTGTGGTACGCGTGGACGGTACGGCCCGCGATCGCGGCGAGGGTGTCGCCGACGAATCCCGCCTCGTTCAGGGTGTCGGTGTGGATGGCGAGCTGGGCGCCCGTCTCGTCGCAGACGCCGAGGCAGGCGTCGATGACGGCCGGGGTCGCCCCCCAGTCCTCGTGGATCTTGAACCCGAGCGCGCCGCCCCGGAGTTGGGAGTGCATGGCCTGCGTGGACATCGTGTTGCCCTTGCCGAGCAGTCCGATGTTGACGGGGAAGGTGTCGAGCGCCTCGAACATCCGGGCGAGGTGCCAGGGGCCGGGCGTGATGGTGGTGGCCTTGGTGCCCTCGGCCGGTCCTGTCCCGCCCCCGACGAGGGTGGTGACGCCCGTGGCGAGGGCCTGCTCGACGACCGTCGGCGAGATGAAGTGGACATGGGCGTCGATGGCGCCCGCGGTGACGATCTTCCCGTTGCCGACGATCACCTCGGTCTCGGGGCCGATGACCAGATCGGGGTGGACCCCGTCCATGGTGTCGGGGTTCCCGGCCTTACCCAGGGCGGTGATCCGGCCGTCGCGGATGCCGATGTCGGCCTTGACGACGCCCCAGTGGTCGATGATCACGGCGCCGGTCACGACGGTGTCGGGCGCGCCTTCGGCACGGGTCGTCCGGGCCTGGCCCATGGACTCGCGGATGACCTTGCCGCCGCCGAAGACGGCCTCGTCGCCGGCGCGGCCGGGTCCGCCGGAGCGGTCCTCCTCGATCTCGACGAGCAGGTCGGTGTCGGCGAGCCGGATGCGGTCGCCGGTGGTGGGTCCGAACAGGTCGGCGTACACGGCACGATGCAGCTCAGGCACGGTCGGCCCCCTCGGCGACGACGGCCTGCGCCACAGTCCGTCCCGCCCCCTCGGCGGCGGGGGTGTCGAGCGGTCCCGCGGTCTCGCCGCGCAGGCCGGGGACGACGCGATGGCCCTGCAGCGGTACGAGTTCGATCTCGACCGGGATGCCGGGCTCGAAGCGCACGGCGGTACCGGCGGCGATGTGCAGCCGTTGCCCGCGTGCGGCGGCGCGGTCGAAGTCCAGGCCGGGATTGGCCTCGGCGAAGTGGTAGTGGGAGCCGACCTGGACGGGCCGGTCGGCGGCGTTCAGGACGGTCAGGCGGGTCACGGGGCGGCCCTCGTTGAGGGCGACCGGACCTTCACCGTAAAGAGTCTCTCCGGGAATCATCGGCGGCGCTCCCCCGTCACACGATCGGGTCATGGACGGTGACGAGCTTGGTCCCGTCGGGGAAGGTCGCCTCGACCTGGACGTCGTGGATCATCTCGGGGATGCCGGCCATGACGTCGTCGCGGGTGAGGACCTTGCGGCCGGAGGCCATGAGCTCCGCGACCGTACGTCCGTCGCGGGCGCCTTCCAGGATGTGAGTGGTGATCAGGGCGACGGCCTCGGGGTGGTTGAGCTTCACTCCGCGTGCTCTGCGCTTCTCGGCCACGTCCGCCGCCACATGAATGAGCAGTCGTTCCTGCTCGTGCGGGGTCAGTTGCACGCTTCCACCTCACAGTCGTCCACCGGGCGGTCTCTCCCGGACAGCAGCGGACGTTACCGATCTTCAACGTGCTGTTGAACTGCGGTGACGGGCTGCTGGGCCAGACATTGCACGTTAGGGCGGAAGTTTTTCCGGCACGTTAATTCTGGCTTTGCGTCTCCATGGACATCAGCGCCCGCAGCCCGTCCTCGAGGACGCGGACCTCGACGTCCCCGAAGAGCGCCTGCTGGGCGATGAAGCCCTGCGCGGTGGCGATCATGGTCCGGGCCACATGGTCGGCGGGGACGTCGGCGCGCATCAGCCCGTTGGCCCGGTACGCCTCGACGAGGGTCGTCCACGCCTCGCGCATCCCGTCGTACCCGGCGGCGAGGGTCCGGAACAGGTGCTCGTCGCGCAGCGTCTCGGACCAGACCTGGATGATGAGCCGCGCGAAGGCCTGACGGTCCCCGCCCGGGATGCGCTCCTCCAGGAAGATCCGCATGACGGCGCCGAGCAGGACGTCGGGGGTGGGCGGAGGGGTGGAGCGGGACGCCTCCTCGAAGGCGCCGCGGATGCCGGCGAACGCCTCCGCCGCGATGGCCGCGATCAGCTCGTCCTTGCCGCGGAAGTACCGGTAGACGGCGCCGGCCGACAGACCGACCTCGGTCAGCACGTCCGCCATCGAAGTGGCGTGGAAGCCGTTGCGGGCGAAGCAGCGCGCGGCGCCGTCGAGGATCTGACGGCGACGGGCGTCGAGGTGTTCCTGGGAGACACGGGCCATGGTCGAAATCTAAAACGAACATTCATTCTTGACAAGCGACGACCTCCGGAGGGACAGTGAGCCCACCACGTAAAACGAACGATCCTTCTCTTTGAATCGAGTACGTCATGCCTGCCACCGCCACCCGCAAGACCTTCGCGGTGATGGTGCTGATCCCCGTGGTCGTGGCCCTGGCCCTGTCGGCCTTCGCCTGGCCCGCCGCCCGGATCGCCCCGCGCGACCTGCCGATCGGTCTCGCGGGGCCGGCCACCGCCACCGCCCCCTTGGAGCAGCGCCTCACCGAGCACGACGGCGCCTTCGAGGTCCACCGCTACGGCTCCGCGGCCGCCGCCCGCACGGCGATCGAGGACCGGGTCGTATACGGCGCGGTGATCGTCACACCGCAGGGCCCCGAACTGCTGACCGCCTCCGCCGCGAGCCCGGTCGTCGCAGGACTGCTGCGCGAGGCCGTCACCGCCCAGGCGCCGGCCGGCACGCCGATGAAGGTGACCGACGTCGTGCCGGCACCGGCGGGCGATCCGCGCGGGAGCGCATTCGGGTCGAGCCTGTTCCCCCTGATCCTGGCCGGCGTGGCCTCCGGCGTCCTGGTCACGATCCTCGGCCTGCGCCGCGCACGGGCGGCCCTCGCCCTGGCGGGCGCGGCCGCGCTCGCCGGAATCGTCGGCACCGCGCTCGGTCACAGCTGGCTCGGGGCGCTCACCGGTGACTGGTGGGCGGAGGCCGGCGTCCTCGCGCTGACCGTCCTCGCCATCGGCGCGACGCTCGCGGGGCTCGCCGCGCTGCTCGGCAAGCCCGGCCTCGGCCTCGGGGCATTGCTAATGATCCTGATCGGCAACCCGTTCTCGGGTGTCGCGAGCGCACCCGAACTGCTGCCGGCCCCCGCGGGCGCCCTCGGACAGTGGCTGCCGCCGGGCGCGGGCGGCTCGGCGCTGCGCTCGGTCGCCTTCTTCGACGGCGGCGGGACGGGCGGGCCGCTGCTGGTCCTCGGCGTGTGGGCGGCGGCCGGACTGGCCGCTCTGCTGCTCGGCGGCCGGCGCGAGCGCGCGACGAGCGCGCCGACGCCCACTCCGGTCACGGAGCCGGCGCCGGTGGGCTGATCGTTTCCGCACGACCTTCCCATACGGCCGCGGGGGGCCGCCGGGGGCGGCGGCGGGGCGGCGCGGGGGGATGCCGGCGGGGGGCGCGCGCGGGGGGGGGC